>CAZRPX010000009.1:3212-14146 GCA_964602085.1 uncultured Gammaproteobacteria bacterium | reverse complement strand
CAACAATGGGACATTGACGGTATAAAAATATATAAATTAGTCCATCCATAACTTATTAGTTTAAAATACTTATATGGCACAATCACTTTCAATCGTCATTCCTTGTTACAACGAAGAAAATAACCTTAAAAATGGTGTTCTTGATCAAGTAAACAACTTTCTAAAAACCCAAAAATTTAAATGGGAGGTAATTGTTTGTAATGATGAATCAACTGATAATAGCCTCAAATTAGTCAAAGATTTTGTTTCAAAACACAAAGGATTTAAAGTTCTTGATCTACCCCATGGTGGTAAGCCTTCAGCTGTTTGGGGTGGTATCCAAAAAGCCAATTTCCCCATTGTTCTCTTTACTGACATGGATCAATCAACTCCTCTAAAAGAGTCATTAAAACTTTTACCTTATTTTGACAAAGGCTACGATGTTGTTATTGGTTCTCGGGGTGCAGTCCGACAGGGAGCTACTTTAGTTAGAAAAATAATGGCCAAAACATTTTTAACAGTTCGTCGACTCTTTATTTTACCCAAAATTATCGACACCCAGTGCGGTTTTAAGGCCTTCAAAACTGATGTTGCTAAAATAATTTTCCCAAATTTACAATTTTTTAAAGATAAATCAGATAAAAAAGGTTGGCGAGTATCTGCTTTCGATGTTGAACTCTTATTTATGGCCCAAAAATGGGGTTACAAAATAAAAGAGGTTCCTGTAAGTTGGCAAGACGAAGATTTAAGTACAACTAAGGGGGATGATTCGCTCAGATTCAAGAAAGAATCAAAGCAGATGATACAAGAAATTTATCGAGTTAAGCGAAATGACCTCAAAGGCTTGTATGACCAAAAAAAATAATCTTTTGACAAAAATATTTTTAAGTATATTTTTAGTAGCTTTCTATTTCTTTAGTAGAGTCCAAAATCTAACCTCAATACCGGTTTTTTGTGATGAAGCAATTTATATTCGTTGGGCTCAAATTATTCAATCTGAAGAAACACTCCGCTTTGTCCCTCAATCCGACGGCAAACAACCACTCTTTATGTGGATTAACGCCGTTACCTTAAAAATATTTTCTGACCCGTTAATTTCAGGTCGATTAATATCAGTCTTTTCTGGGTTTGGCATAGCCGTCATTATTTCCTTTATTACAGTCATTTTAATTAACTATCAAGAGAAACAATTAAATATTTTTTTGTTTCTAAAAAATAGTTTAAGTAAAAATTACCCATTATTTCTTTTCGTTTTCTTAATATATAGTCTTACTCCTTTTGTTTTCTTTTTTGACCGACTGGCTTTGGCTGACAATCTATTATCATTTTTTGGTGTTTTATCTTTGCTTTTATCTATTTTGCTTTCTAAATATCCCCGGTTAGATCTATCAATTTTACTTGGTTTTTCTCTCGGACTTGCTTGGTTAACCAAGTCTCCGGCTATATATTTTATTGTTTTATCAATTTTTACCTTTATTTATTTAAATTATAAAAAAATAAAAATTTGGTTTTATCCTTTTATTTCGTCTTTTATAGGTTTTTTAATTTATAATATCCTTCGTCTTGGGCCTCAATTTCATCAGATATCTCTCCGAAACAAAGACTATGTCTGGACTATTTCAGAAATTCTAAAACACCCTCTCGACCCCTTAAAACCCCATTTAGCCAATGCTTTCGATCTTTACCTTCGTTATTTATCATGGCCGGTTTTAATAGCCTTCATAATTGGGATATTTATTTTTATAAAAAATAAACGGAAGTCCGTCCGTCCGGCAGGTGAGTTAGATATTAGAAATTATCTTATACTTTTAGCTTGGTGGCTTTTACCCCTAATTGCCAATTCAGCTCTAGCCAAAGTTTTTACCGCTAGATATATTCTTTTTACTCTCCCTCCATTAATAATATTGTTTTCTCTATCCATATGGACATTTTTAGATAAAATAAAAAATAATTTATTAAAATTAATTATTTTATTATTAATATTCAGCTTAAATATTAATTTTATTTATAAAATTTCTACTAATCCTTTTGATCAAATACTGGCTTCTTCAGAGACTGGTTATCTTGAAGGGTGGACTTCTGGTTGGGGAATAAAAGAGGCTTCTGACTATTTAAAAAAACAAGCACTCCACTCTAACGTTATCGTTGGAACTGAAGGATCTTTTGGCACCTTACCTGAAGGTTTTCAAATATATGTTAATAAAGTCAAACAACTCACAGTTATTGGTCAAGGTTTAGATTTTGCTACCATCCCCGATAACTTAAAAAATGCCAAAGATTTCGGTGATGACGTTTATCTGCTCATAAATAAATCGCGTTTTAATACTGTCAGTCTTGAGCAGGGTGGACTAAAGTTGATCAAGTCCTTTGATAAACCCAATTCTGACCAACTACTTCTTTACCAACTTAACTAAAGGTACTGGTAAAATACAGAGATGAAAAAAATACTTAAACTCAAATATTTTTGGTTAATATTAACAGTTGTCTTGACTTTACCAGCAATTTTCTTTTTACTTCGACCCGGTATATATTACAACATGCATGATGACATGCAGATGATTCGTCAGTTAGAAATGGAAAAATGTCTAAAAGACGGCCAAATTCCCTGTCGATGGACTCCTGATTTGGGTTATGGTTACGGTTATCCTCTTTTCAATTTTTACCCTCCAATGCCTTATTTAGTCGGTCAAATATACCGCACTGTCGGATTTTCTTTTCTTACTTCAATCAAACTCACCGCTATCACTCAAATAATATTATCGTCCTTATTTATTTATCTTTTATCTTCTTCTATTTTTGGCCCTATCGGAGGATTTATTTCGTCTTTATTTTACACTTATGCTCCTTATCATGCTTTAAATATTTTTGTTCGCGGCGCTATGAACGAAGCCTGGGCGGCCGTATTTTTTCCTCTTATTTTTTATTTTTCTCGCAAATTAGTTTTAGATAAAAAGATTAAAAATCTAATTGGTTTAAGCCTCTCATTCACTGCTCTTCTACTTTCACACAATCCCATGGCTTTAACTTTTACTCCCATCCTGTTTGTCTGGGTGATATTTTGGTTTTTTTACCAATACAAAAAACCATTTTGGCCGTTTATTAAAAGAAAATTTGAAATTATTATAAAATTGTTTTTATCAGGTTTATTAGCCGCGTGTCTTTCTGCTTTTTATACCTTACCAGTAATATTTGAAACTAAATTTGTCAAAATAAATACCATGTTTGAGGGTTATTATCATTTTTCTGTTCATTTCGCTGGATTGTATCAACTGTTTATAAGTAACTTTTGGGGTGATGGTGCTTCGGTCTGGGGGCCGAATGATGATATGTCATTTATGGTTGGCTATCTTCACTGGATTATCCCCACAATTATTTTCTTTTATGTTATTTATCTTTTATTTAAAAACAAAAAAAATAAAAAATTTAAAATTGATTATCGATTTTACTTACTAATCATTACTTTTCTTCTTGGAATGGGTATGGTTTTTATGACCCACAACAAATCTACTTTTATTTGGTTACTCCTTCCTATAATTCAAAAAATTCAATTTCCTTGGCGATTTTTAAATCATTCAGTTTTCCTCTTTTCGTTTACCGCTGGTGGTTTAGCTCTAATTTTAACCAATTATTTACCCAAAAAGAAAAACATTATTGCCATAATATTGGGCGTTTTTGTCTTAATTTTAAATATTTCATACTTTACTCCAATTCAAAACGGACCTATTACTGACGAACAAAAATTTTCTGGTAAAGCATGGGTTAACCAAGTAACATCAGGAATTTATGATTATCTCCCAAAAACTGCCCAAATTGCACCACAAGGACCAGCCAATGAATATGTTGATGAAATTGATCCAAAAGATAGTTTTTATACTGTCTCAAATGGCAAAAAAGGGAGTGATTGGATGATATTTGATATTCACCTAAGCCGAGATTCAAAAGTAACTCTCTCACAACTTGCTTTTCCAGAATTTAAAATTACGGATAATGGCTCCCCAATAGATTATTCAATTGAACCATATTTAGGTCGTTTGGTTGTCAATCTTAATACTGGCGATCACCGATTAATGGTTCAGTTTACCGATACACCAATTAGGACTATTTCTAATTATATTTCACTAATCTCTTGGTTAATTATAATTTGCTATTTATCTCGTCCTTTATGGCTTCGCTTGATTTACAAGAAATAAAACAAAAAACTACCAAAAATGTTTTATTTTTGTCTTTTAGAAACATTGGGATTCAGGCCGTCTCGACTATCGGTTTTTTTATCCTAACTATCCTTTTGGGCACTGGAGAAGTTGGGCTTTTTGCTATTGTTGCCGAATCGGTCGGTATCCTTGGTTATTTTTCTGATATCGGTCTTGCTGGCGCCCTTATTCAAAAAAAAGATGAAGTCAAAAAAACCGATCTTCAGACAACTTTTGTTATTCAACAAATTTTAGTAGTTGTGTCTTTGATAGTAATTTCTATCATATTTTCAAATATCAGGTTTTCTAAATCCTATGGGCCGAAAGAAACGCTTATTTTTATCTCTTTATGCTATTCATTTTTTATCGCCTCCCTAAAAACAATCCCTTCAGTCATGCTCGAAAGAAAATTAAATTTTAAACTTATTTCAACCATCGATATTATTGAAAATATTAGTTTTTATTTAGTAGCCGTAATTTTTGCCTTTTTGGGTTTTGGTGCTTATTCTTATGCTATTGCCACATTTGTTCGTAGTACTTTAGGCATAATAATTATCTATCGCTTTAGCCCTTGGCCTATCGGCTTTTCTTTTTCCAAATCCAGCGCAAAATCGCTTTTTAAGTACGGTATTCCATATCAACTAAATTCATTAATTTCCATGGCTAAAGATAAATTTTCCAACATCTTTGTCGCCGGACTGTTGGGTCGAGAAAATTTTGGCATCTTATCATGGGCTCAAAAAGGACCTCGAATTCCCTTAAGTTTTATGGACGCCATTATGAAAGTTACTTTTCCCACTTTTTCTCGACTTCAAGACAACCCCGAATATCTCAAAAAATCTTTAGAAAAAAGCATTTATTTTATCTCTTTATTTGTTTTTCCCGCTTCAGCTGGGATTGCTCTTATTGCTCCAAGTTTGATTTATGTTATTCCCAAATATACCAAATGGCTTCCAGCCATAATTCCTTTATATTTCTATAGTCTTAATATTGCCATTGCCTCAATTACTAGCCCTTTAACCAATGCTTTTAACGCTGTGGGTAAAATTACTTTAACTACCAAATTTATGGTGATGTGGACGGCCTTAACCTGGATTCTTTATCCTTATTTTACGATTAAGTATGGTTTTATCGGAACCTCAATCGCTACTTTATTAGTTGGTTTAAGTTCTGTAGTAGTTTGGATAGTTGCCAAAAAAATCTTTGATATTAACATCTTAAAAATTATTATCTACCCTCTAATTGGGAGTATTCTAATGATTTTACTTGTATTAGCTTTTCAAAGTTTATCTCTAAATCCTATACTAACCATGATCGGAACATTAATTGTTGGTTTAATATCTTACGCCTTATTTACTTATATTTTTTCTCGACAACAAATTAATTGGTTTTGGCAACAATTAGCATGCTTTCTTCCAAAAAAACAAAAATAACTCTATTACTAACAATTTTATTTTCTAGTTTGTTACTTTCGGTAACTATGTTTAGAAATGGATTAAGCTATGATTTTGGTCTGGGTTTTTGGGGTCCAAATGGACACGACGGCATCTGGCATTTGAGTGTTATCAATCAACTCAAACAAAATTTTCCTCCCCAAAATCCCGTTTTTTCCGGTGAAACTTTATCAAATTACCATTGGGGGTTTAACCTAATTGTGGCTTTAATTTCTAAATTTACCACCATTAATTCTTCCGTCTTATATTTTCAGATACTCCCAATAATATTTTCCATAATCTTAGGACTTTTATCATACAAATTAGCCTATCTGTTAACCAGAAACAGTCCTATTTCAATTCTTTTTGTTATTCTAAATTATTTTTCTTCGTCATGGGGTTGGATTGTAACTTTGTTCAAATCAGGTCAAATTGGTGGTGAATCGTTATTTTGGTCAATGCAGTCAGCTTCCACCCTTCTCAATCCTCCTTACGCGCTATCGTTAATTATTTTATTTAGTGGTTTAATTTTGTGGTTAAAATACCACAATTCAAATTCAGCTAAATGGGGGATTATTATTGGTATTATTTTGGGCTTACTAAGTTTTATTAAAGTATATTCAGCTATTTTAATTGGCTTAAGTTTATCTATTTATTGGTTAATCGATCTGGTTAGAAATAAAAAATTTTCGGCTTTTAATTTTTCTATTTGTATTTCGATGGGTTTAGTTTCTTTTCTATTATTAAAAATACTTGGAGTTCTAGATAGTGTTTCTTTGATGGAATTTAAGCCTTTTTGGTTTACTCACTCACTAATCGAATCTATTGATAAATTTTATTGGCCACGCCTCGCTTCATTTCGCTACAATCAAACCAATTTTATTGTCTCAATAATTATTGAATTATTTTTAATATTTATATTTTTGGTAGGAAATTTAGGATTAAAAATCTTAGGTTTGGTAAATTATTTCATCAATTTATTTAATAAAAAATTCAAAGATTTTGATTTGTTAATGTTGCCCTTTTTAGCTATTTCTTTTTTAATTCCGATGTTATTTGTCCAAAAGGGGACTGCTTGGAATACAATTCAATTTTTTTATTATTTCTCTCTAATTATCAATTTTTATTTTGCAACTTATTTAATTAAGGTATTCCCTAAGCGTATTGTTTTTATTATTTTGTTTATTTTTATCACTTGTTTTGGTAGCTATGGGACACTCAAAGACTATTTTGGTAATCCTCCTCCAGCCAGTCTTCCTACTTCAGAAATCAAAGCTTTGTCTTATCTTAGTAAATTACCAACTGGTTATGTCTTGACCTATCCCTATGATAAATACATAAAAAATAATTTCACTACACCAATTCCTTTATATATGTACGAAACTACCGCCTATGTTTCAGCTTTTAGTCAAAAGCCTGTTTATTTAGAAGATGAAATGAACCTTGATATTACTGGTTTTGACTGGCAGTATAGGCGAAATCAATCACTAAAATTTTATTCAAGCTCAGATAAATATTTCTCCCGAGGGTTTCTCGTTGATAACAATATTAAATATATTTATTTATTAAAAGATCAAAAATTTGTGTTATCTGAATCTGATCTAGAAATAGACAAAATTTATGACTCTGATGGCGTCAGGATTTTCTCTGTGAGAAGATGATAAACTAAACATAATCTATGAAATCAAAAATAAAAATTTCTGCAGTAATAAATGTTCGGAATGAAGCCCAGCATTTAAATCGATGTTTAAAATCAATCAAGGATTTTGTTGATGAAATTATTATTGTTGACATGAAATCAGTCGACGATAGTGTTCAAATTGCCAAATCTTTTGGAGCAAAAGTCTTTAGCTATCGTCCTTCTAAATATGTTGAACCAGCCAGAAATTTTGCCCTATCAAAAGCTACTGGCAAATGGATACTCTTACTCGACCCCGATGAATATCTCCAAAAAACTCTTAAAAAAGAATTAAAAAACATAACTCTACGAAGCGATATTGATTTTGTAAAAATACCACGTCAAAATTTTATTTTTGGCAAATGGATTCGACACGCAAATTGTTGGCCTGATTACCTTATTCGTTTTTTTAAAAAAGGTGCTGTTAGGTGGCAAAAAGAAATTCATAGTCAACCAATTACTACTGGTAACTGTTACACCTTATTAGATTCTGACAAATTAGCTATAAAGCATAATAACTATCAAAGTATTAATCAATTCATTACCAGAGCTATTCGTTATAGTAGTATCCAAGCCGATGAACTTGATGCCAAAGATTACAAAGTTAAAATTAGTGATTTTATTCTTAAACCAGTTCAAGAGTTTAATAGCCGATTTTATTTTTCCGAAGGATACAAAGACGGTATCCACGGTCTTGTTTTTTGTTTACTTCAAGCTTTTGCTATTTGTTTAATCTATATAAAATTGTGGGAAAAACAGGGATCTTCGGATAAACAATTTTTGAAAGAATCTTTTGTCTCTGCCAATCAAGAGGCCAATTATGAGTATGATCATTGGTTTATGAAATATTTTCAAAAAGAATATTCGCCAAATATATTTAAAGTTTTAATCATCAAATTGAGACACTGGTTAAACTATTTGACTAAAAATTTTTAATCTATGACCAAAATTGGTATTGTTGTCTTAAACTGGAAACAGCCAGATTTAACTATTTCTACAATAGATTCTCTGGTTAAAATCAAAACAAAAAATTTTAAATATAAAATATTTTTAATCGATAATAATTCTCCAGACAATTCTTATCAAATTTTTAAACAAAAGTATTCTTCTAACTCGCTCATAGAAATTATCAAAAATAATTCAAATTTAGGCTATGTTGGTAACAATCTTGGTATCAAAAAAGCCATAAAACAAAAATTTGACTATGTTTTATTGATTAATAATGATGTTATTGTTGACCCTAATTTTTTAGAAGAATTAGTTAATGGGGCCAGTCTTGGATTTGATCTTGTTGGCCCAAAAATATATTTTGCTCCCGGCTACGAATATCATTTAACTAGATATTCAAAAAAAGAACAAGGCAATGTAATTTGGTCAGCTGGTGGTCAAATCGATTGGCAAAACATTTACGGTAGTAATATCGGGGTCGACGAGGTGGATATAGGTCAATACGACCAAAACAATGATAAGGTTGATTTTCTTACCGGTTGTTGTCTAATGGTTAACTCAAAAGTATTTAAAAAAATCGGATATTTAGATGAAAAATATTTTATGTATTTAGAAGATATGGAATTTTGTCAAAGAGCCAAAATAAATGACTATAAATTAGCTTACATATATAAGTCCAAAATCTGGCATGTCAATTCTGGTTCGTCAAAAAGCGGAGGTAATTTGCATGACTATTTTATAACCAGAAATCGACTATATTTTGGTTTTAAAAATGCTTCGATTAAAACCAAATTTGCTCTTTTTAGAGAATCAATTAGACAATTATTGTCACCTAAATCTACTGATTGGAAAAAGAAAGGTATCATTGATTTTTATTTTCATAAATTAAACAAAGGCTCATGGCAATAAAAAATAAAAATATTTCCATAATTATTTTGGCTGGCAACGAAGAACAAATGATTGTTGATTGTCTTAAGACTTGTAATTGGGTCGAAGAAATAATCCTTGTGGCCGCCAACTCAACCGATCAAACTGTCGCTTTGGCCAAAAAAACTATTCCAAATATAAAAATAGTTAAAACCTTTGACGAATATAATAAAAATTTTAGTAAATGGCGTAATCTTGGTTTTAAATCAGCCACAAAAGATTGGATTTTGTATATCGACGCTGATGAAAGAATTACCACAAGATTAAAAAATAATATTATCAAAGTTACTAAATCAAAATCAGATTGTTCACATTATGCCATTCCTAGGGCCAATCATTTTCTTGGCCAAAGAGTCAGACATGGCGGTACTTACCCAGATTATGTTAAAAGACTTTTCAAAAAAGATTATTTTAAAGGTTACAAAGGCGTCTTACATGAACAACCACTTATTGATGGTAAGCTCGGCTATCTAACTTCAGATTTACTTCATTTTACTCATCGAGATCTAACTTCAATGGTCAAAAAAACTATTGTCTGGACTGATACAGAAGCCCAAGCTTTGTTCAAATCAGGTCATCCCCCAATAGTCTGGTGGCGGTTTATTCGCATGATGTTAACAAAAATTTATCAACGACTTATAAAAGAAAAAATGTACCAAGATGGCCAAGTTGGCTGGGTTTCTGTTTTGTTCGAAAGCTACAATACGTTTTTAATTTACGCTCGTCTTTGGGAGCTTCAACAAAAACAAAATCAAAAAATATAAGGTATCATTAATCAATGATAAAAAGAGCTGCTATTTATGATCCCTATCTTGACACTTTAGGCGGTGGCGAACGTTATTGTCTTACAGTTGCTGAAATATTACTTAAAAACCATTATCAAGTTGATTTATTTTGGTCAGGTGACAGTTCTCT
This sequence comes from uncultured Gammaproteobacteria bacterium, assembly GCA_964602085.1. Taxonomy (GTDB): domain Bacteria; phylum Patescibacteriota; class Microgenomatia; order UBA12405; family UBA12405; genus WARW01. The sequence continues at coordinate 4,076 of CAZRPX010000009.1, read as the reverse complement.
CATTTCCAAAGCCGAAACTCGTTTTTCTCTTGATTTATCAAAACTAAATATTGTTTCAGATATTTACCAAGTTAAACCTCAAAAATTAGCCATGATTGAAGAAAACGAAAATTTCGTGAATTCCGTTTCCCATCTTGTTAATCCTCAAAAAATTAATTTTAAATTTAAACAAATATTTCAAAAAATTAGTAACAATCGACAGTACGATGTTATTTTTTACTTAAGTGACGGAAGTTTGCCTTTTCTTTTTGGTAAAAAGAATTTTTTGCACGTTCAAGTTCCCCTGATTAAAAAAGATAGTAAGTTAGATGACATTTTAGGTCAAGTCAAAAATAGATTGTATACAAATATTATTTGTAATTCACAATTTACTGCCAAATTTCAAAAGAAAATATCAAATCAAAAAGTTTTAGTTTTATATCCACCAGTCGATGTCGATAAATTTGACTCTCACCAAACAAAAGAAAATATTATTTTATCCGTTGGCCGATTTGATAATATTCTCAACGCCAAAAAACAAGACGTCTTGATTGATGCATTTAGATCTCTAATTGTCCGAGAAAAAATTGATAATTGGAAATTAGTTTTAATCGGCGGTAGTCTTCTTGAACCAAAAAATAATTCATATTTACAATATTTAGAAAAAAAGTCAGCCAATCTTCCGGTCGAATTTATTGTTAACCCACCTTTTAATATACTAAGGGAACAGTATTCAAAATCTAAAATATATTGGCATGCTGCAGGTTTCGATGTTGATGAAAATATCCATCCAGAAAACACCGAACATTTTGGAATTACAGTTGTCGAGGCTATGGCCTCAGGTTTAGTTCCCGTAGTTATTTCCAAAGGCGGTATTCCAGAAAT
>CAZRPX010000009.1:0-3112 GCA_964602085.1 uncultured Gammaproteobacteria bacterium | reverse complement strand
ATTAAAAACAGTCCAGAAGCCGATGAAATTATACTAGCTGATGATTGTTCAGAAGATAAAAGTATCTCTTTTGTTAAAGAACTTCAAAAAAAATACAAAAATTTACTTTTGATCTCTCACAAAAAAAATATTGGTTTTGGTGCCAATACTAACGATGCCGTCAAAAGAGCAAAAGGGGAATTAGTTGTTCTGCTTAACAACGATATCCATCCATATTTGGGCTACATTAAAAACTCGCTTAAACACTTTAAAAACCCAACAGTTTTTGGAGTTGGTTTTGCCGAAAAAAAACACGAAAATTGGGCCAGATTTATGTGGAAAGGGGGATACTTACAACACGAACCTGGTTTAACTAATATCAAAAAGACCCATGTTAGCGGTTGGGTGTCTGGCGGTAGTTCTATTGTTAGAAAAAGTATTTTTCAAAAATTGGGCGGCTTCGACTCGGTTTATAAACCTTTTTATTCAGAAGATTTAGATATAGGTTACCGAGCTTGGAAGTCCGGTTATACCTTATTATGGGAGCCAAAAAGCATTGTCGAGCATCATCATGAGACTACAATGTCAAAATTTTCTAAATCCCTTCTTAATTACGTTAAAGAACGAAATCGACTTCTAAATACTTGGCGCCTTATAGATGACCCTATTTTTTTAAAGCAAAATAAAATAGCTCAAGTTGGTCGAGTCTTAAGTGGCCCCAATTACATTAAAATTATTCGTGCTGCCAAAAAACAAATCAAAAAATCTTCCCCACCGATCGTTTTTCCCAAACTAACAGACAGAGAAATTTTTAAAATGTTTGAGAAATGATCATTTTTTTTAAAAAATATTATCCGATTATTTTTATTTTTTGTTTAGTTGGGATCTTCTTTTATAAAACTATTTTTTATAATTTGATTCCTTTTCCCGGTGATATGCTAGTCGGTGCTTATTACCCATGGTTAGACCAGAGATGGAGCGGTTTAGAAACTAGTGTTCCAATTAAAAATCCATTAATTTCCGATGTTTTCTCTCAAATATTTATTTGGAAAAAAATAATTATTGATTCTATAAAAAATTTTCAATTTCCACTTTGGAATAATTTTTCTTACTCTGGATACCCGTTATTAGCCAATTTTCAATCAGGCGTTTTTAACCCTTTTAACTTATTTCTATTGTTTTTTGGTGTTAACAACGGTTGGACTCTCTTAATCATTTCTCAATTTTTATTTAGCTTTATTTTTATGTATCATTTTTTAATAAAGCTGTATCCAGCCAAAAAAAAAGCATCATTAGCAGGCTCACTTACATATTCGTTTAGTGGATATATGATAATTTGGTCGGAATTTGCCACTGCTGGATTTGCCATGGTTTGGTTACCTTTAATATTTTTAAATATAGAAAAGTTTTTTGAAACTAAAAAAGTTAAATATATTTTATTTTTACCATTACTCTATTTTTTATTGATGACATCGGGACACTTACAAGTGCTTATCTATAGCTTTATTATTACCGGAAGTTATTTTTTGTTTAAATATTTTAGTAAAAATAATCGTCAAAAAAAATCTGGATTTATATGGTATTTAGTCGTATTGATTTTAAGTATTTTATTAATGGCAGTACAATTATTTCCAAGCCTAGAATTGGGTAAAAATTCTGTCAGGTTTGACGAAAATTATATTTCTGAATATAACTATGGCTTATTATCTACTGATAGAGTTGTAACTTTGTTTGCCCCAGACTATTTTGGAAATCCAACCACTTTCAATTTTTGGGGAACATTTAATTATCATGAAACAATCTTGTATTCCGGAATCTTGTCTGTCTTTGCTTTATTGTTTTGTTTATATAACTTTAAAAAGTTAAAAAATGAAATATTTTTCTTATTTACCACCATACTTTCGTTATTGTTTGTTTTTGATACATACTTTGGAAGATTAATTTATAAACTAAAAATACCATTACTCTCTACTAGTGCCGCAGGTAGATTGGTTTATATTTATGTTTTTAGTCTTAGTGTCCTTGTTGCTTTTTTTATAAAAAACATAAATTTACATAATTTCAAAAAATGTATCAAGTATTATTGGGGTTATTTTGGATATTTATTTATTGTGACTATCTTGACCTATTTTTCTTATAAAAATAGTATTTCCTTATATCCACTACAAAATAATTTTTATATCGCTTTTAGAAACCTTTTTATCCCTATCTTATTATCTGGTCTTATTTTATTTGTATTAATGTTTGTTAAAAATATAAAAATAAAAAATACTTTTTTAATATTGATATTAATTATCGATCTTTTTAGGTTTGGCTGGAAATATTTACCCTTTACTTCAAAAGAATATATTTATCCAGAAACCCAAATAACAAATTATCTTAAGACTGACAACACGATTTTTCGGATTGAAAAAGAAAAAGGACCCTTAATGACTCCAAATGTGTGGTCAATGTATGGTTTTCAAAGCACTTCAGGATATGACCCTATGGCCTTAAAAGATTATTCTACTTTTTACCAAAAAATATTAAATAAAGATAAAAATGGCGGTTCGTCTAGGTATTCTGAGTTGGATGCTTACGATTCTATTTCATTAGGTGAAGCCAATGTTAAATACTTATTAGCCTTAAATTACGATGATATAGACAAGATTTCACCGACTGGTACAAAATTGAATTATAAAATTAACAAAAATAATTGGCAAGAAGTTTATCGATATAAAAGTGTTTCTATATTAAAAAACAAAGATTATAAAGAAAGATTTGAGGTTTTATATGATCCAAAATCAACAATAACTAACATAAATTATTCATCAAACAAAATAACTTTAGATGTAAATTCATCCAAAACAAACAACATTCTAATACTTAGAGATACTTGGTATCCAGGTTGGCAAGCTACCGTTAACAATAAAGCAGTGAATATTGATAAGTATCTAAATATTTATCGTCAGGTTGATTTAGTCGAAGGAAACAATCATGTTGAGTTTATCTATAAACCAAAATCATTTTATATTGGGCTTTATATTTCTTTATTTAGCACTGTTTTTTACTTGATTTTATATTTAAAAAATAAAAATAAACTCTTATGAAGTTAAAAATAGTTATTTCTCTATTAATATTTATAATTCTTGGA
>CAZRPX010000008.1:5523-14308 GCA_964602085.1 uncultured Gammaproteobacteria bacterium | reverse complement strand
TGTTAGTATTAATTAATATGGCTAACAAAAAAACTGCTCCAAAAAAAACTGCCACTAAAAAAGTGACGAAAAAATCTATTACTAAAAAAGAATCTCTTCTAACTAAAGAAGTTTCAATAAAAAATTCTTTTCTCATAGTATTGTTGGCCGCTGTTGTAGTCATTGCCGCCACCATTATCCTGTTCTAAATCTTCAATAAATCATCTAATCTTTTTATCGTCGTGATTTGAGACGTCTCTAATTTATCTTCATCTTTTCGATTAATCCAAACTAGTTTTAAATCTGGTCTGGCGTTAGCCAAAGTTTCTATTACCTCTTTTTTATCATCAATTACTATTGCTCCATTTGGAATTTTATTTTATCGATTCCGGATTATTTTATTATTCATTAAGCCTATTTTATCCTGAATTAGGTTAAAATAACCTAATGGTAGATTTTCAACAAAAGTTTTTAACCGAATATCAAAAGCTCAACGATCAACAACGTCAAGCGGTCGATACTACCGAAGGTCCAGTCATGGTTATCGCTGGTGCTGGGACTGGTAAAACTCAAACAATTACCCTCCGTATTGGCAAAATTCTTACTACTTCCCAAGTTAACCCTAATAATATTTTGTGTCTTACTTTTACTGAAAACGCTGCCCTCAACATGCGTTCCCGTTTACTTTCTATTATTGGTCCTTCTGCCTATGGTGTCCGCATTTCTACTTTCCATGGTTTTTGTAATTCCGTCATTCGTGAAAATCCTGAAAAGTTTTTATTTTCCCAAAAAGAATCCACTTCTATTGATGATGTTAAGCAAATCCAAATTATCCGCCAGTTAATTGATAATTTACCTAACAATAGTAGTTTTAGAAATATCAATTCGGCTTATTTTTTTCAAAAAGATATTATCCGTTCCATTCAAAATTTAAAACGGGAAAATATTACTCCGGATAAATTCAAAGAACTTATTGATTACTCCCAAAATTTTGTTCAAATCGCCACCCCCACCGTTGACGCTCTTTCGGCTGTTCGCGCCTCCAAAAATGCCGTTCCTCAAATCACCGGCATTATTGAATCACTTTTGTCACAAAACCTAAATGTCCTTTATCAAACCAGAATTCAATATTATTTAAATCTGTTTAATCAAAACCAAATTACTCTCTCAATTCTCAAACAAGAAGTCAAAGATTTTATTGTCAAAACTCAAAACTCTCTAGAAAAACAAAAAGATTTACTGGTGGTTTATCGAGGTTATCAACAGGAATTAATTAATCAAAATCTTTTTGATTTTGATGACATGATTTTGTGGGTGGTCAATGGTTTCAAATCCGACCCAAATCTTTTAGCCGATTATCAAGAAAAATTCCAGTATATTTTAGTTGATGAATTTCAGGATACCAATTCGTCTCAAATGGAAATTATTAATTTATTAACTCAGTCTCAAGAAAATCCTAACATTTTTGTTGTCGGCGACGACGATCAATCCATTTTCCGGTTTCAAGGCGCCGCCATTGAAAATATTTATACCTTTTATCAAAAATATAAAGATCAAATCAAAGTTATTGCTCTCAAAAACAATTACCGTTCTCATCGCCTGATTCTTCAATCTTCCGACAACGTTATCAAAAATAATCAAACCAGAATTTCTAATTTTATTGCCAATTTAGACAAGACTTTAGTTGCCACCAAAGATTATGACCCAGATCCAATTAATCTTTTTGTCGCCAACAGTGACACCGAAGAAAGTTATTACATTGCCAAAAAAATTAAAGAAATTATTGATACCAACGTTTCTAATCCAGATTTTAAACCCTCAGAAATCGCCGTTCTTTTTCGCAACAACAAAGATACCCAAGATTTAATTCCTTTTTTAAACCAACTTCAAATTCGTTTTCTTCGCACTGATTCTATTAATATTCTCGACAGTCTTTATATTCAGCAACTCATTGATCTTTTTAAATATCTCGACAATCCCGACAATAATGTTTTATTGGGCAAAATTCTTTCATTCAAATTTTTAAAATTATCCGCTCTCGATCTTTATCATCTCTTCCATTTCAGTCGCAAAAATAATTTGCCCCTTTCCGAAATAATTTCCGATCCTCAAAAACTTAACGACTTTGGTATTACCCCAAAAACTCAAATTAAATTAGCTAACTTTGTCAAACGAGTTGCTCGGATTCAAAAAAATAAAACTAACTTACCTCTCACTGAAATTTTTCTTAAAGTCATCAAAAAGTTTAATTTTTTGAAATATATTTTGGCCCATGGCGATGTCACTTTACTCAAACAACTCGACCGACTTTATTCTCATCTTAAAACTAGTCTATCTGTCGAAAAAATCGATCTTCATCAATGGGTAACTAACTTAGATACTTTGGTTGAAAACGAAATTTCTATCAATAGCTTGCCATTAGTTGATGATTTAGATAATAGTATTCGCCTAATGACCGTCCACAAAAGTAAGGGTTTGGAATTTCAACATGTCTTTTTGATTAAAGTTTTATCTGGGCGTTGGGACAATTCTGTTTCTCGTACTAATATTAAGTTACCCTTAGGCATTATTAAAACCGACATCTCTTCGGTTTTACTCGATAAAGATGTTGAAGAAGATCGCCGACTTTTTTATGTCGCTCTCACTCGGGCCAAAAATCAAATTTATATTTCTTACACCAAATTTAATGACTCTGGTCGCGAACAACTTCCTTCAATTTTTATCAACGAAATTGATCCCTCACTTATTGAAAAAGTTTCTTCCGGTTTAGGCACCGAAGTTCTTGCTCTACAAAATTTATTTACTCCCACTGTTCCTGAACTGATTTCTTTCAATCTTCAAGGTTACCTTAAAAATTATTTGGCCACTGAATATCGTTTTAATATTACTCATCTCAATTCTTATCTCAAATGTCCGTTGTGTTTCTTTTTTAAAACCATTCTTCGTCTTCCCGACAGTAAAAATTTAAGTGCCTCTTTTGGCACCAGTGTTCACGCCGCCCTCAATTATCTTTTTAATATTTATAAAGATAAAAATAGCCTAATTCCTTTAGAAAAATTTCTTTCTGTTTTTCAAGATAATCTTCAAAAACAAAATGTTTCTGCCGCTGATTTTCAATTGTTACTAGACCGAGGTTTGCCAATTCTTACCGATTATTACCAACATTATCAAAACGACTTTAATGGCAATTGCTTTACTGAACACGATTTTAAATTTTATAACTCTCGTCTGGGAGATATTCCACTAACGGGTAAAATCGACAAAATTGAACTTCTCGATGGCAAAAATGTTAATGTAGTCGATTTCAAAACCGGCAAACCCGATTCCAAATATCAACAACTTTCTCAAGATGGTGATTATTTCCGTCAATTAGTTTTTTATAAACTTTTATGTCAACACTCCATTGGTTTTCCTTATCATGTCAAATCGGGGACTATTGATTTTATTGAAAAAGATAATCGAGGTAATTTTAAAAAAGTCGATTTCCAAATCACCGACGAACATGTCGATAATCTCTCAAAATTAATTACCGACACTTATCAAAAAATTCTTAATCTAGAATTTGCCCCATCACCCAAATGTGATGATCCCAACCATCTTCATTATTTATTTGATAAATATTTCAAATGAAATTAAAAATCAAACGTTTTGATAAATCTTTACCGCTCCCTATTCACAAAACCAAGGGCGCTGTCGCTGTTGATCTTTATACACGTACTGATTTTACTATTGAATCTCACCAGTTTAGTTATATACCTATGAACGTCGCCATCGAAATTCCCGATGGTTATTTTATTCTCATGGCTCCGCGGTCATCAACTCACAAAATTGGAATTACTGGTCTTAATGGAGTTGGTATTTTTGATCGTGATTTTTGTGGTGATAACGATGAGTATCATTTTATTGCTTACAACTTTACCGATAAACCGGTAGTAATCGAAAAAGGCACTCGTCTCTGTCAATTGTTATTAATCAAATGCGAAAACTTCGATTTTGAGGAAGTTGACAGTCTGGGCGATATTAATCGTGGTGGTTTTGGAACCACGGGGATAAAATAATTTATGTCACCAGAAACAGTTAAAGCAGAAAATTCTCAAAAAGGTGTCAGCGTCGATGAATGTATTAAAAAAGCTGACAAATACATTAACCAAAACGGTTCTTGTTTATTTTTATTTGATGTCAAAGATTCTAGGGTTAACCCTAACCGACAACAGCTCCAAGAGCAATTAATTAACCTGATGGCTGTTTTAAACACAGAGTTTGAACAATATTTGCCAGAAAACAATTTAATGGTTTCGGTTAGACAAGAAAAAGGGTTTTCAAGCTTGTTCGGTGATGGTTCTTGGGCGGGAATAAACAATAGTCAAGTGATTGAAAAAATCATCGATTTTATCCACCAAAAAATGCCATCAGTCGAGTTTTATTTCGATGTTGCGCAACATGGTTATGACAGTCCAAACCTAAAAATAGTTAAATAATATTGTATTATTCTTTTATGACTTTTGTTTATATCCTCTTGGTCTTAATTTTATTAACACTCGTTTATTTAATTTTCAAATCCAAAAAACCAGACAACCAAAAAATATCCGAAGAAATTGCCAACAGTTTAAATCAACTTTTTCCCGAAGTTTTGAAAAATGCTAACCAACAACTTATAACCCTGGCCGACCAAAAGATTGGAACTGATCTGAACAACAAGAAACAAGCGATTGAAGAATTGGTTAAGCGAGCCTTAGCTGAGATAGAAAAAAACAATAAAAAAATGGAGGAAGTTGAAATTAACCGTATCGGTTCATTCTCAACTTTGACAGAAAAATTAGAAGAGCAAAAACTCTTAACCAATCAACTTAAAATTACCACCGAAGGATTAAAAAATGTCTTAAGTAATAACCAACTAAGGGGTCAGTTTGGAGAACAAGTGGCAGAAGACTTGCTCAGAATGTCGGGATTTGTCAGTGGTGTCAGTTATGACAAACAAGTTTCCACCGATTCCTCTCGTCCCGATTTTACTGTTTATATGCCCGACGGCATGAAAGTTAATGTCGACTCTAAATTCCCTTATCAAAATTTAGTCAAAATGAGTGAAGCCGAAAATAAAGAAGAAAAAGAACGGTTCAAAAAACTTTTTGAACAAGATATCAAATCCAAAATTAAAGAGGCGACGAGCCGTGAATATATTAATCCCGAAGAAAATACTGTCGATTTTGTCATTTTATTTATCCCCAATGAAATGATTTTTAGTTTTATTTACGATCGTTTCCCCCAAGTTTGGCAAGAAGCTATGGGTAAAAAAGTAATCCTAGCGGGTCCTTTTAGTTTTACTGCAATTTTAAGAATGGTTCACCAAGCTTATGACAATTTTCGTTACCAAAAAAATGTGGCCACTATCATTGGCTACATCAAAAAATTTAGTGAAGAATTTGAAAATTACAACAAAGGTTTTAAAGATCTTGGCGCCCGAATTGAATCACTCCAAAAACAATATGTTGCTGTCGATACCACTCGTACCAATCAATTAGTTAAAATCGTCAATAAAATCAAAACCGAAGAACCCAAAGATAACCAACAGCTCCATGAATAAGAAATATTTAGTTTTTTCTATTATTTTTTGGTCAATTTTAGTAATATTCATTTTTGGTGCTTCTCCAAATTTTCTCTGGTCTAAAATTATATTTTTTTTAACTTTATTTTCTTGCTTTTTTACCACCATCTATATCTTTTCCAAACAATTTAGTTTTAATCTTCTTTTATCATTTTATCTAACTTCTTTGTTACTTCTTAGGTTTTTCCATCAATTTTATATTACAAATATTACCCTAACAACCGGTCTATTTGTCTACATTTATTTTATATTTTATAAGAAAGATAAGACTCTCTAATCAACCAAATTTGTTTTTCCCTCTTGACACTCGCTAGCACTCATTCTATTATATTGCTAATATGACAGACTTAACTCAACGGCAAATAAAATTACTCAAATGTATTACCGAAGAGTTTATTGAAACCGCTTCACCTGTCGGTTCAGAAACTCTAGAAAAAAAATACTCACTCGGTATTTCTTCGGCAACTATCCGAAATGAGTTGTCGACTCTTACTCAAATGGGATTTTTGAAAAAAAGTCACTTATCTGCCGGCCGATCACCCACCTCAATGGGGTTAAAATATTATGTTAGAAATTTGATGACTCCAAAAAACTTAACCGCCAGCGAAGAAATTGGAGCCAAAGAAAAAGTTTGGGATTATCGAAACGAATTTGACCGACTTTTACACGAAACCACCAAAGAATTAGCCTCCCGCACTCGTTCAATGGCTATCGCCACCACTGATCATGGTTCAGTTTATAACTATGGAGCTTCAAATTTATTAGAAGAACCAGAGTTCTTTAATATTGATGTTACTAAAACTGTTTTATCTCTTTTAGATAATTCCAATTTTTGGTTTGAAATTATTAATAAAGCTGGAAATTTAAACGATGAAAATATTGTCCATTTATTGATTGGTGAAGATTTAGGCATGGAACATCTAGAACCCTGCGGTTTTGTTTATCAAAAATACGAAGCCGGTCCCCACAAAGGAATACTTGGTGTCATTGGCCCAGCCCGTTTCCAGTATCCCCGAATTGTTCCTTTAGTTGACTATTTTGCTGACTTAATTTCTCAAATTACACGTTAATTAAGTATCTATGGCCAAAACAAAAAAAGACAATACTATTCAAAATGTCAAAAATTTAAATCAGCTACAAAGTGAGATTAATAGTTTAAATGATAGTCTGGCTCGATCATTAGCTGATTATTCAAATCTTGAAAAAAGAATTGAATCTCAGCGCCAGCTCTATGTCACTTTGGCAACAACATCAATAATTACCAAAATGATTGAAGTGTTGGATGATTTTTACCTTGTTTATCAACATTTATCTGATCCTGGTCTTAAAATTACTATTGATAAATTTGCTTCAGTTCTCCGGTCTGAAGGACTTGAAGAAATAGAAGCCAAAGATAAAGAGTTTGATCCCGCTACTATGGACTGTCAAGAAATTACCAGTGGTAAAGACAATTATGTTATTTCTGTCAAAAAAAGAGGTTACAAATTAAACGGTCATGTTATCCGACCTTCACAAGTTGTTGTCGGCAAATCTGACCCTATTACTAATTAATTATTATTTTTTAAATCTAAAGTTCTAGTGCACTAGAGCACCAGAGAACTAAATAAAACATATGTCAAACAAAATAATTGGAATCGATTTGGGTACCACTAACTCCTGTGTTTCTGTCATGGAGGGAGGTAGCCCAAAAGTTATTATTAGCGCCGAAGGAAGAAACACTATTCCTTCAATTGTCGAACCAGTCAAAAAACTAGTCGGCGATTTGGCTAAACGCCAAATGGTTTTAAATTCACAAAATACTGTTTATAGTGTCAAACGTCTTATGGGCCGACGAATTGATGATCCTGAAGTCAAAAAAACCCAATCAGTGGCCCCTTACAAAATTGTTGCCGGTAAAGACAAAATGGCCGCTGTTGAAATTGATGGCAAAGTTTATACTCCACAAGAAATTTCAGCTATGATTTTACAAAAATGTAAAGCTGATGCTGAAAAATATTTAGGGGAAAAAGTAACTGATGCTGTTATTACTGTCCCTGCTTATTTTGATGATTCTCAACGTCAAGCAACCAAACAAGCCGGTGAAATTGCTGGTCTCAATGTTCAAAGAATTGTTAACGAACCAACTGCTGCCGCTCTTGCCTATGGTATGGACAAAAAACAAAACGAAATGATTGCGGTTTACGATTTAGGAGGAGGTACTTTTGATATCTCTATTCTCGAAATTGGTGACGGTATTTTTGAAGTTAAAGCTACTAATGGTGATACTTTCCTTGGTGGCGATGATTTTGATCAAAAAATTATTACTTGGATAATCGACGATTTCCAAAAACAAAATGGAGTTGATCTTGGTAAAGACCCTCAAGCTCTCCAGCGTATTAGAGAAGCTGCTGAAAAAGCCAAAATAGAGCTTAGTAGTACGGCTGAGACTGAAATAAATTTGCCATTTATTACCCAAAAAGACGGCAATCCTCTCCACCTCACCAAAAAAATGACTCGGTCAGAATTAGAAAAAACAGTTGATGATCTAATTCAAAAAACCATAGTACCAGTCGAAAAAGCCCTAAAAGACGCTGGTGTTTCAAAATCTGACATCAAAGAGGTTATTATGGTTGGAGGTATGACTCGAATGCCAAAGGTTCAAGAAGTTGTTAAAAACTTCTTTGGAAAAGAGTTAAACAACAACGTCAATCCTGATGAGGTTGTGGCTATCGGTGCTGCTGTTCAAGGAGCTGTTTTAACTGGCGAAGTTAAAGATATTGTGCTTCTTGACGTTACCCCTTTGACTTTTGGGATTGAAACTGCCGGTGGAGTTCGAACTCCTTTAATTGACCGAAACACCACAATTCCTACTAAAAAATCACAAGTATTTACTACTTATTCCGACAATCAACCTCAAGTAGAAATAAACGTACTTCAAGGTGAAAGACCGATGGCTATTGACAATAAATCACTCGGTCGATTTATTCTTGACGGAATTCCTCCAGCACCTCGCGGGCTTCCTCAAATAGAAGTAACTTTTGACATTGATAGTAATGGTATTTTGTCAGTTTCCGCCAAAGATAAGGGAACCGGTAAAGAACAAAGAATTACCATCCAAAACGCGACTAATTTAAAGGAAGATGAAGTTGAACAAATGAAAAAGGATGCTGAGGCTCACGCCAGAGAGGACGAGGACAAACGTTTACTCGCTGAAGCCAAAAATAA
>CAZRPX010000008.1:2874-5423 GCA_964602085.1 uncultured Gammaproteobacteria bacterium | reverse complement strand
TGGTGTTAAAATATTCGAATGAAAAAAGATTTTTACGAAACTTTAGGTGTATCAAAAAACGCTTCCAAGGACGAAATAAAGAGTGCTTATCGTAAAGCAGCTCTAAAATTTCACCCCGATCGTAATAAGTCTCCAGATGCAGAAGAAAAATTCAAAGAAATCAACGAAGCTTATGAGGTTTTAAGTAATGACCAAAAAAAGACAGCTTATGACCAATACGGCCATGCCGCCTTCGATCCTAATTCTGGCCCTTTTGGTGGTCGGACTTACACTCAACAAAACGGACCTTTTAATTTTACTTATACCCAAAGTGGGGGAAATCCTTTTGGTGGTGCCGACTTTGATTTTGGTGGATTTAGTAATCCTTTTGATATTTTTGAACAATTTTTTGGCGGTTCTTTTGGCCAACAAGGAAGGCAACAAAAACGCCTAGAAACTTACAAAATTAGTCTTTCTTTTTTGGAAGCCGCCAAAGGTGTTGAAAAAGAGTTTACTATTGATGGTAAACGAAAAAAAATTAAGATTCCCGCCGGAGTCGATGATGGTCAAAAAATTCGTTTTCAAGACTTTATTCTATATATAGATGTTTTACCAGATAAAATTTTCAAGCGCGAAGGTAATGATGTATTTATTACCATAAATTTAACTATCGCACAGGCTGCTTTGGGCGCTGTTATCGAAGTCCCAACTCTAACTGAACCCTTAAAAGTTAAAGTAAAATCAGGCACCCAACCCAATACTCTTATTCGTCTGCGGGGTAAAGGTATAAAGGATGTAAATGGTTATGGTGTCGGCGATTTTTATATTCGTCTCATGGTCGAAATCCCCACTCGTCTAAATTTCCGTCAAAAAGAATTGATAAAAGAGCTTGGTTTGTAGTATAATACCCTAGTTTATAAACGATATTTGAAATGGGGTTGGAAAACCCCATTTTTTATATTATAAAAAAGGAGATTTAAAATGGACTTAAAAAAACTACCAAAAACAGAATTTGCTGCTGCTGTGGCTCAAATCGCCGGCGAAAGAAATATTGATGTTCAATCAATTTTGGATTCCATCGAATTTGGTCTAATTTCTGCCTACAAACGAGATCAAAAAGAACACGACATAGAAGTTCCAGAAGATGCCCAATTTAGTGTTGAATTATCTCCAGAAAGTGGTTCGTTTAAAGTTCTTCAAATCGATGGCGACAAAGAAATAGATGTTACTCCTCCAGGATTTGGTCGAATTGCCGCTCAAACCGCCAAACAAGTTATCGATCAAAAAATTCATGAAGCCGAAAAAGAAACTGTTATTGTCGAATTTCAAAAGAAAATTGGCGGACTCGTCCCTGGAATTGTCATCCGTAATGATCCCTATAAAATGATTATTGGTGTCGGTAAAACCGAAGCAATTTGTCCCAAAGACGAACAAATCAAAAACGAAGTTATTCAACTCGGGACTCGTAAATGGTTTTTACTAAAAGCTATTTTAAAAGACGATCTTGGTAAAAGTGAAATTATTTTATCTCGTCGTGACCCTGAATTTATCAAACAACTTTTTGTTCGAGAAGTTCCAGAAGTTGCCAACAAAACCGTAAATATCGAAAAAATTGCCCGTGCCTCTGGTGAACGGACCAAGGTTGCTGTCTCTTCCTCTCAAGCTGGAGTTGATCCTGTCGGTTCTTGTATCGGTCAAAAAGGTTCTCGTATTCAAGCCATTCTAAACGAACTACCAACTTCCGAAAAAGTTGATGTTATCGCTTTTTCCAAAAATATAAATAATTTTATAATACAAGCCTTATCACCTGCACAAGACATTAAAGTAATTAGTATTAGCGAAAAAATAGCAACTGTTTCTGTCCCCGAAAATCAATTAGCTCTTGCTATTGGTGGTGGGGGAGAAAACGTTCGACTTGCTGGGCAACTAGTCGGTTTAGAGATAAAAATTACTCAAAATCAAGAATAAATTCATAGTTCTTGATTTCTTAATATGACTCAAAACAATTTGTTATACAGACCTCCTATCGTTACGGTTATGGGTCATATCGATCATGGTAAAACCAGTCTTTTGGACAAAATTCGATCAACTGATGTGGTCAAGAGAGAAAGTGGTGGAATCACCCAACACATTGGCGCTTACCAAGTTCAGGGGATTACTTTTATTGACACTCCTGGTCATGCCGCTTTCTGTGACATGCGTTCTCGTGGGGCCCAAATCACCGACATTGTTGTTTTGGTCATCGCCGCCACCGAAGGTATCATGCCTCAAACCAAAGAATGTATCCAACATATAAAAAACACCAATATACCCTTTATTGTCGCCATGAACAAAATGGATCTAGAAGGCGCTTCACCCGAAAAGATAAAAGGTCAGTTAGTTGAAGCTGGTTTCACTCCAGAAGAATATGGTGGTCAAGTTGCTGTTATTCCAGTATCAGCAAAAACTGGCCAAGGAATCGACAAATTGATAGACTTAATCAGGCTAAATGCGGAAATTATGGAATTAAAAAGTGAGCCTCAATCACCCCTCCAAGCTTTTATCATTGAATCCAAATTAGACAAGTCTCG
>CAZRPX010000008.1:0-2774 GCA_964602085.1 uncultured Gammaproteobacteria bacterium | reverse complement strand
AAACAAATTTTAAAATTAGCCCAAACAAATCAAGTTAAAATTTTTGAGTCTAAAATTATTTATGAAATTATCGACAATATTCAAGCTCAAGTTTTAAAAATGCTTGAGCCGACTATTGATGAAAATATTTTAGGCGAAGGCTTTGTTAAAGCTGAGTTTAAAATAGATAAAGTTCGAATTGCCGGGATTCAATGTACTAAAGGAGAAATTTCAAAAGGAGACTTAATTCATCTCAAACGAGACAATAAAATCATTAAAGACACTAAAGTTGACAGTATCCACCAATCTAAAAGTATTATCGAAAAAATTAAATCAGGCTCTGATTGTGGTATGACCTTTAAACCTTACGTTGACTTTAAAGTAAATGATGTTATAATATCCTATAACACAAATAAATAGTCGTAAATTTGGCTATATATAAGTGTCATAAGAATTAAAAACAAGCAGGTTTTCTTATAACAAGATATCGATAATATAGCGAAGCTATACAGTGCGTTACAAGAAACGAAGTTTCCTTTTATGAAAAACTATAATGTTACTAAAATCAACGAGCTTCTCGTAAACGCTAAAACCGCCTTGGTTGTTGTTCCTCAACTTGGTATCGACCAGCTCTCTGCTGCCCTAGCTCTTAGTTTGTCGCTTAAAAAAAATAATATTGAAACCAAAGTATTTTGTCCCACCAAACCAGACGCTAATTATTCAAAGCTTAGCGGCCTTGAATTGTTAGTTGATTCTTACAACCAAAACGATTTAGTTATCACTCTTGATTACCCTCTAGATCAAATTGAAAAAGTTAATTACAACCAAGATAACGGTAAATTAAATTTAATCGTCGAAACCAAACAAGGTTCACCCAAAGTTGCCGAAAACCAAATTAATATTGTTCACCAATCAGGTGTTGCCGATATTAATTTCCTTTTAGGTGAAGAAACTTTACTGGGTGCCAATTCGAATATGGTTAATTCCGGAACCTGGGTTCAAATTTCACCTTCAAACAATATTAAACCATGGGCCAAGGCCAGTTTAGTTGATCAAGATGCTCCTTTTTGTGAAATTTTTACTTTTCTTTTACCTCTGCTAAATCTAGGGTTAGATTCCAATTCCGCCAAAAATCTATTAATCGGACTTCGAGTTTCAACCCAATCTTTTTCAATAAATGTTTCTCCGGAAACTTTTGAAGCTGGCGCTATTTGTCTTCGAGCTACTCAATCAGTTGAATCAGCTAATCCATCTCAACCAACTCAAGCTGATAAATTTAATCAACCAAATCTCAATTCTGTCCCCAGTGCCTAATTGTAAAAAACAAATAAAACCATAAGACTGGTCAAAAAGAATATTTCTAGTAGAATCATTTCAAGCCAATAAAAATCTCAAGTTCATTAAAAAAGCCCTTATCGTGTTTATTTGATCAGATGATCACACAATAAGGGCTTTTGATGGGGCTGGAGTCTGTTGACTGAGGAGTTTTATCCCTTGAAAACGCAAGTTCTCAGCCAGGTCTTGATTCTTTTTTTGACGGCGTCGCTGCCATCGAAAGAATCAATCTCTATTAGTGGGATTTTTGACTTTCTGCAGATCGATCGAATCTTCTTCCGATCCGAATCATAAATCTGCCCCCTGGAGGTCGCAAAGCTTTCTTCGATTTTGACCGAGAAGATAGGGAATAGAACAATCCCACAAATCTTAGTCATCGGTTCGCTAAAAAGCATTAAAGACTCACCGTAGGATCGGTAGGATTTGAGATTCAGTCCGCGCTCATTCAAAAACCGCTGAAGTGGTAACTGAGAGTCAAGGAATTGCGAATCTCCCAAAACTAACAAATATTTTCCCATAATAAAACCCCTTCTTGTTCAGTTTTAAACCGAACATTTCTAGAAATTTTTTTAATTTCCAAAAATGTTCGGTTAAACCAGACTCCTTTCTTTTAAAGTTCGTTACTTTTGAGAATTATTAGCTAATAATAATTTCAACTGTAATTACCTGATTATAACAAAAACAAACACAATAAACAATATTATAGGTAATTACACAGTTATCCAACTAATTGGAATAATAAACTAAAGTCAATCTCTCCGGTCAATTCAGTTTACCCAACCAAATCCCAACATCTCCCTCAACGCCTAATTGTATTTTGCTTTTATTCTCAAACATTCCGATAATAGTAGAATTTTATCACCTATGGTACAATGCCAATGTCCTATAGTTCTTTAAAAACAGGTGTGAAAGGAGACAAAAAAATGTCTATGGATTTGGATATCATTTTAGGAAAAATTAGGGAGGTCGAGAAAACTGCAAGTAAGTCTTCTGTTACCCGAAAGGGTGAAAATGCAAAAAAAGAGGTTATTGGTTCTCTTCAAAATCTTTCTAGAAAAATTGAAAAATCATCTACAGATGGACTGTGCCTTCTCGTTTCAGAAGCTCTCTCTGATTTTTTTACTACTCTTAATGTCTTTTTAAAAGACGTTAATACCAAATACGACATAGACTATGAAGATTTCATGGATTCACTTCCTGAAGGAGACGATTAGTTAATCAAAAGGGCAACATTCAGTTGCGTTTGTTGCCCTTTCCCTTTCTTTGCTTTTTCTACTTCTACTTTTTACTTTTACACCTGTTTATTTTTTTAAAATCAATATGTTATAATCATCCCTAGACTAAAAACGGTTTTTGGGTTGCTATTCCCAAATATTATAATTTTTACCGATTTTAGCCAGAAAATCTATGGCATTAACCAAAGAAGAAAAACAAGAAATTATTACTAAGTTCTCTCAAGC
>CAZRPX010000007.1:1861-14385 GCA_964602085.1 uncultured Gammaproteobacteria bacterium | reverse complement strand
CAAGTAGTATTTTGCCTTTACTTACGTTAACCATACAACAATATCAAAGTATATCCTGTTTTAAATAAATTACAACCTTACTCGTCTTTATCGAATATTTTTATGTCTGTATAAATAAAGATAATGGCAATTAATTGTATTATTCTCTATAATATTTTAATGTACATTCTTTATCTTTCCAAAACTAAAATTGAAGTCTTTAAAAAAGAAAATAAAATTAGTGAAGTCTCTTGGTCAAAAGACAATCTAGTCGAAGTTTTGGGACGTCTCAAAACAACATTTTCTTCCAAATTCAAAGTTTTATTAGCTGATGATTTTATAAGCATTACTAGTCTTTTGGTGTCCAAAAAAGAATCCAAAAAAAGAAAATTGGTACTGACTAAAGCCCAACCAATAATTTCTCAAGACCTCAACCAAACAACTTGGGACTATAAGGTTGTCGCCAATCTGGGTAAATCGAAATTAGTTCAAATTATCTATTTAAATAAAGATTTTTTTGATCAATTCCGAATTGCTGTTCATCGCCACAAAATAAAAATTAAATTAGTTGAAAGTTTATCTACTGGTATTAGCCGGTTTCTTTCCAAAAATAAACTAACCTTTGTTTTATTCGAAAAATTAGTCATTATTTCTTTCAACCAAACTCCAATTTTTTCCAAAGTTTTAGACAAACCACTGACCCAGGATGATATTAACCAAGTTTTTGCCTTTACCAAAGCCAGATTCAATATTCTCCCTCAACAAATTATTTTTTCACCCACTGGCGACACCGCTTTTTCTCCTTATGATTTTGCCGGCCTTACCCCAGAATATCTCGATATAAACCCCATTACTGGTTTAATCCATTCATCCAATGTTACCGGTCCCGACGACTCAACCACTCGGCTAGAAATCAAATCTCCCCAACCAGTCATCATTAATCAATCATCTTTGGCCAAAAAAATAGCTATTATCTTAGCTGTTTGTATTTTTCTAGTTGCTGGTTTATTAATAAGTAGCAAAAAAATATTTAATAGAAATACTGACTACGTTAGCCCTGTCGTTGAAAATATTCCTCAAAACACCCCAACTTCTATTCCAACAATCAATATCGATTCTCTTAAAATCCAAGTTTTAAACGGTAGTGGAATCACTGGTGAGGCGACCAAGGTCTCCACTCTTTTGTCTCAAAACAAATTTAAAGTAGCCAACACTGGAAATGCCCCAAATTATGATTTTGTCAAAACTGAAATTCAAACAAAAGAGTTAGTATCAACCCAAATTATTGACCTTCTGGTTGAGTCTCTTGAAAAAGATTACACCTCAACCGTTTCGGCTACAAAATTACCTGAATCAAGCGAATACGACATTATTGTTACTACCGGAAAAACAAAATAAAAACACTATCTCTAATCAGTGATTTTACAGCTGTTTATTATTTTTCCATCAACAGTATCACCCATTTCAAATTTAATTTTGTCTTTTGGGTTAGTTTTTACCCCCCGATAAATTATTTTTCCTTCCTTGTCTTTAATCTCAAACAATAGACTCAAGCAATGCTCCCTCATTTGATTTTCATTTATAGTCAACAGATCACCAACTATTATTTGTTCTATATAAATATCTTTTTCCCAAATCAGAGGTCGAACCATTATATTTCCAATTTGTTTTTCTCTAATTCTTTTCATGTTGGTGTAATAGTCTTTTTCACTAACTTCAAAATTATTAAGTTGATAATTTTTTGGGTCGGCTTTGGTAAAGAATAATACCTGGGAATAAATTTCTCCTCTAGTATTATCAATCACTACCGGTAGATTACTATTTTCGATATTTTTAACCATTTCTTCAATCCCTTCTTCCCAGTAACTACTCCTAAAATAATCATTAAATTTAAACACTGATAAATATAGTTTACCCAGCGACCAGACAGTCAAACCAACAAGAACAACCTTCCCAACTTTTTTATAATTTTTTATAAATTGATTTACCCCAATCGCCACTAATATTAGTAAAGGTAGCGCCAGTGGTAAAGCTCGAATACTCGAAAAAGGATCTCGAGTCATTGACGCGGGAATTGGTGCCACCACCATCATTAATATTATTAAAAATTTTAAGTCTTTTTCTTCTTTTATGTCTTTTTTAAACAGCCAAATTAATCCATAAATAAAAAATGGTAATTGCCAAAAATAAAAAGGAGCCAAATCAGGATAAGAACTTCTTGGCCCAGGGTCGCCAATTCCAAACAAATATCTTGGCGAAAAATAAGAACAATAAAGAGAACCAAACTCTCTAGTTTGTAAAATTATTCGATTATTAAAAATAATATTTTTCCAACCCAATAGACTTTGGTCGTAACCCCATGGTTGTTTGACTAAATCAGAAAAAATACTCAAACTGTTTAGTCTCGACAAAAACCCCGGTGTTGTCATCAATTTTACTGTTGGTAGTACCAACATTAACCCTATCAACACCGACAGACTTAACACCATAGTGTTTTCTCTCTTAAAAACATATTTTCTTTCTTTAATCACCAGACATAGCAATATTAATGGAGTAATGACTCTTTCTGAGTGATAAGTCAAAAACGACAACCCTGCCATAAAAGCGGTTATTATCAACCACTTTTTGTTTCTTTTAAATTTATAAAAACTCCAAATCATAATCATTAAAAAAGCCAAAGCCAAATTAGTTTCATAACTAGTCCGAGAAAATATCAAATTCCAAGGGGAAATCGAAATCAATAGTCCAAAAATTAAAGCCAAATTAATATTTTTTGATAAATTTTTAATTAACCAAAATCCAAACCAAATTCCCACCACCCCAGCCACAGCTGATAGTAATCGGGTTGACCAGATATTTATTCCAAGGACTTTATAAATAGGGATCAATAAATACGTATAAACCGGAGCTTTAAAATCACCAAAAGACCTAAACAACATTGGCCATTCTTTACTATATTCATCTTTTCCTGTTTCCATTATTGAATATGCATTGTATCCCAGGGCGGCTTCATCCAAATAAAATCCTTTTGGCGTTTCGCCCAATTTCCAAAATCTTAAAAACACTCCCAAAATTAAAATCAAAAATAGTATTATCCAGTTCTTTTTACTCATAAAAATATTCTCCCAATTTCTATTGCCATTAAAATTATCAATCCAAGATTAAAAACCCAACTATGTTTATTTATATTCAATTCTTTGGCTCCTATAAACAATAAATAGGTAAGTGGTAAATATATGACAAAGTCCAACCCATCCATTAGTTTAAAAAATGACAAAACAATCATTTCACTCAAAAAAAATAGCCAAATTTTTAAATATTTTTTCTGACTTATGGTTGCTTTTATTGCCAAAATAAAAAATATTATTGCCACAAATGGATATTTAAATCGATAATCAACTCCCGAGACATCCTCTCTAGGGTGCATGGTAAAAAAATAATTGTTCAAATCAGCCAAGACCAAAAAATTCTTTAAATATCTATCCTTAATTATTGTTGTTTTATTGTAATAAATTCGTTTTATTTTGCTCGTATCCAAAGATAACTTTTTAGAAAATTCCCATTTTTCATCTTGACTTGGCTCGTAAAATATTGTTTCTAAATTAATTTTTGGCGGGTTTCTTATCAAAGATAACGGCCAAGAAATTGCTATTCCAATTATTACTAATCCAAAAATTATTTTTTTAAACATCTACAAATTATATCGTGCTAATATTTAATTATGAAAACAAAACCAAAAATCAATTGGTTCAAGTTAATTATTTCAATTTTAATTACGCAAGGTTCCGGGCTTTTTGGCAGCCTAGCTACTGCCAGTTCTGTCAAAACTTGGTATGTTACCGATGTCGTTAAATCTCGACTTAACCCACCGTCTTGGGTTTTTGCCCCTGTCTGGACACTTTTATTTTTATTGATGGGAATTTCGCTTTACCGAATTTGGCAAAAAAAGGGTGACTTATTTTGGTTTTGGACACAGTTACTACTAAATATTATTTGGTCATATTTATTTTTCGGCTTTCGTTCTCCCACTTTAGCTTTTTATGAAATTTTAGTTTTGTGGTTAACAATTTTAATAACAATTGTAAAATTCAAAAAAGTCGATCTTTTAGCCTCAAGACTACTTTGGCCGTATCTCGCCTGGGTTACCTTTGCCTCAATTCTAAACTACACCATCATGGTTCTCAATTGAGTTTTGGTAAAATAACCCCATGTCTTTAGATTTAACAGATTATAATTATTCTCTTCCCTCTAATCTGATTGCTAACAGTCCTAGTCCCAAAAGAGACCATTGTAAATTATTGTGTCTTGACAAAAAAACAGGTTCCATTTCTCACCATCTATTTAATGATTTGATAAACATTTTAGACTCAAACGACGTTTTAGTTTTAAATCAAAGTAAAGTTTTTCCTGCCCGTCTTTTTGGTAAAAAAGACAGTGGGGGAGATATTGAAGTTTTATTAATTCGACAAATAGAATCTGATGTTTGGTTAGCTATCTCCAAACCTCGACCGTCTGTGGGTAAAAAAATAATTTTTGACCACAATCTTATTGGAACAATATTAAACAGTGACCCAATTACTGGTCAAATCGAAATTAAATTTAATCAAAAAAATGAAAATTTTTTCCAAATTTTAGACAAAATTGGTCACACCCCCTTACCTTCTTATATAAATTCCAATCAAATCGAAGCAAAAATTCGAGACGAATATCAAACAGTCTATGCTACCAAAATTGGTTCTGCCGCCGCTCCCACCGCTGGGCTTCATTTTACAAAAAAATTATTGTCAGACCTAAAAAAGAAAGGCGTCCAAATAGAATACATCACTCTCCATGTCGGTTTAGGAACTTTTCAAAATCTTCGTCCAGAAAATATCAAATCCAAAACACTCCACACCGAATTTTATGAAATTAATAGTAGCACCGCTAAACGCCTTAATTTGGCTAAAAAGGATGGGAAGCGAATTGTTGCAGTTGGAACTACCACAGTAAGAACTCTAGAATCAGCCTCCAAAGAAGTTGGTGAAAATTTCACCCCTTCATCAAGGGGAGATGCGGCGAAACCACAGAAGGGTTTGTCTCAAATTCAACCAGGAACAAACAAAACCAATATTTTTATCTACCCGCCATATAAATTTAAATTTGTTGATGCTCTTATCACTAATTTTCATTTACCAAAATCTAGCTTGTTAATGTTGGTGTCTGCTTTTGCCACTAAAGAAAAAATATCCAATTCTTATCAAGTCGCTATCAATAACAAATACCGTTTTTTTAGCTTTGGTGATGCTATGTTTATCTACTAAATAAATACGTCATTGCGATCCGCCATCTGGCGGAGAAGCAATCTCGTTGGAAATAAAAAAACATGCCACTTGATTATCAATTAATATTAATTAATATAATCAATATATGATGAAAAAACACCTAAAAGGATTTGTTGAATTTATCCGAACTCAAGGAGTCGTTGGTTTAGCTGTCGGTTTTATTATGGGCAGTTCTATCACCAAACTTATCACTTCTTTTGTCAATAATTTGATTAACCCATTAGTTGGGTTAATGCTTGGTCCTATTGGTAATCTTGCCAATGCTTATGTCCAAATCGGCTCAGCCAAAATTATGTTTGGTAATTTTCTTAATAGTCTAATCGATTTTATAATTATCGCTTTTGTCGTTTATTTTGGGGTCAAAGTATTTAACTTCGAAAAGCTTGATAAAAAAGACAAATAATCCTAAATCGTTTTAAGCATATATAGAGGCTCGATTATTTTCTCCAAAACGATATATTCCCATCAATAATCTAGAGAGTTCTGCTTGATTGCCAATTTTTAAATGAGTAATTGTTTTCCATTGTTGATCACCCATTTTTTGAGTCACCTCAACTTCTCTAATTATTAGAGGGATTGGGTTGTCAAACACTTTTTTATAATGAGATTTTGCTTCTTTCATTTTTGGTTTATTTGGGAAAAAACCTAGTGTTAAATGGGGTTTATAAACCTCTCTTTCGTAAACTATTCTTGTACCAGTATCCAGAGATTGTCTAACTTCATTATATAAATTATTAAACAATTTTAATTCTACTTCATCACAACTTGTCAGAAATACTACCCTTGGAGGATTTATGCTACTAATCCTATTTAGCGTAAAATTAAAAGGTGGAATAGTTTCTAATTGGTTAGCAACTTTATCAATAAAATCAGTATTTTCCGACAATATCGAGGTGCATAAACTTATGTGTGGATTTAATTTTGTCCAGTCTGAAACTTTGTAGGCTTTTTTTTGGATATCTTCGGAGACTTCTTCAGGGGGTTTAATTATTAACGAATAACTTCTTTCCATTATCTTTTATAAAATAATAATTATTTATATAAAAAATAATTATTAAATTATAGTAATGTCTTTTTAATAAAAACTATATTAATATTAAAATATCACCCTCGAAATTGTTTCTTTTTTATCGTCTCCAAAAATGCCATAAAAATTGGGTGTGGGTGTAGCGGTCGAGAAATATATTCCGGATGAAATTGGGTTGCTACAAAAAATGGGTGATTAGTCAGTTCAATTGCTTCGACTAATTTTCCGTCTGGTGAAGTTCCCGAAATTATTAATCCGGCTTTTTCTAATTGCTCTCTATAGTCATTATTGACTTCATAACGGTGCCGATGTCTTTCAAAAACAATCTGTTCTTTGGCTTCATATTTTATATTTTTAAAGTTATTTTCCACATTCCAAGGGGCTTTTTTGTCCTTGCCATATTTTTTATAAGCATCAAATAATTTAGTTTTTGGCATTAATTTACACGGCCAAGAACCGAGGCGAATAGTTCCTCCGTATTGTTTCATTTTTAAGTATTTTTCTTGATCAGGCATAATATGAACAACTGGGTATTTTGTTTTATTGTCAACCTCAAAAGAATTGGCCTTTTCCAATTTAAGTACATTGCGAGCAAATTCAACCACTGCCATTTGCATACCAAAACACAAACCCAAATAAGGTATTTTATTTTCTCTGGAAAATTCCACCGCTTTTATTATTCCTTCAACCCCACGGCTACCCCAACCTTGTGGAACTACAATTCCTTGATAATTTTTCAAATCTTTAACCTCAAAATCATTTGAATCAATTGCCTCTATTTCAATTTTTACTCCGCTGTCTATCGAGGCATGTTTCAAGGCTTCTAATACCGAAACATAAACATCTTTATGATTTCCTTTACCCGATTTTACGTATTTTCCCACTAAAGCAATCTTTACTGTCTTTTTAGCATTTTTCATTTTGTCTACCATTTGGCTCCAATTATTTAGATTTAATTCATGTTTTTTAATTTTAAAGTGTTTTTTAATTTTTTTAATTAAGTCTTGTTTCTCCAACAAAATCGGGACTTCATAGATTGAAGGACAATCAGGGTCGTCAAAAATAGAATCGCTATCCATAAAACATCTCTTCGCCAAAGTTTCTAATCTAGGTTCGTCCACTCCTGATTCACTTCGAATAATCAAAACATCTGGCATTATCCCAGTCGCTCTCAGTTGTGAGACCGCATGTTGAGTTGGTTTGGTTTTCAACTCTCCCACATTTCTTAAGTAGGGGACATACGATACCATCACATACATTGTCTTTCTTTCTCGACCAATTTCTCTGGCGGCATACAAAAAGGGTAAATTTTCAATATCTCCAGTGGTGCCACCAATTTCAACAATTACAAAATCATTGCCTTTTTCCAGTTCATAAAATCTTCTTTTAATCTCATTAGGGACATCAGGGATCATTTCCACATCTCTTCCTTCGTATTTAAAAGCTCTTTCATTTTCAATAATTGTTTTATAAATTTTTCCCGAAGTAATATTGTTGTCTTTAAAAAAACTTTGATTTAAAAATCTTTCATAATTTCCCAAATCTTGGTCAATTTCTCCTCCATCTGTGGTCACAAAAGTTTCTCCGTGTTCGGCTGGCCTCATTGTCCCGGCGTCAATATTTAAGTATGGATCGATTTTGATATGATTTACTCTAAAACCACAAGACTTAAGCAACATCCCAATTGAGGCCGAAACAACTCCTTTGCCCAGACCGCTTACTACTCCACCAAAGACAAAAATATATTTCATTGTCTCTATTTTATCCATCACTAAAAAAAAAGAAATATCTTTAATTATTTATAAATTAAGTGTATAAATAAAATGATTACCGCTGTTTCCAAGACTCCAATACTATTTCCCTAAAGTTTTTAATTTCAATTTGTTGATAACCTAATTTTTCCATTTTTTGTTTTATTTCCATTCCGTGGATAATTCCGCCATATGGGACAATCGTTATTTCTTTTTCTACCGGATCATAAGTTTTTATGTCTATTATTTCAATAGATGGGTTATAAAACTTAATTGGGTCAGAAAATGAAGCTATCATATAAATTTTTTGATTATTGTCCAAACTTTCTGCCAAACTTTTCCAATCTTCCCGATGCATTTTAGGATTTAATAAATAAATAAAACTAAAAATTAAAAATCCAAAAACTAAAGATAATTTTATTATTTTATTTTTATTATTAGCCAAGATTAACGACAATACCGGGACTAGATATAAAAATCGAAAATATTGTAATAGTGGTGACTTAATTGAAAATAAAATACCAAAAATTATTGGGACTACTAATAAAAAAGATAATAATTTGTTTTTTAAAATATTTTTTCCCACAATACTCCAGACAATCAAAGTCCATATCCCTCCAATCAAATAATATATTTGTTTAGGGTACCAACTGACACGCCCAATACTAAATTTCAAAAAAATTAATAACAAATTTTTTATATTTACCTTTCCTAAAACTAACCCCCAATTAGTAACCTGATTAAGCATGTTTCCCGAATATCCAAGTTGCGATATTAATAGTTGGCTTACTACCAATATGGCACATATAATCCCAATACTGTTATATAAAAAAAGTTTATTTTTTTTCGTCAATAACAGATAAAGAATCATGGCACAAATACCAAAAATAGATCCGTAAAAAGTCACAAATGACAAAAATGTCATCAAATTAAAACCTAAAATATTTTTCCAGCTAATTTTATTCCCTGAGTCTGGCGAAGAAGTCATTTTTATCAAAAAATAAACCGCCCCAGTCAACCACATAGTGGTCATTGAATACATTCTTAATTCTTGAGAATAATAAATTAATAGTGGGTTTAGTGAGACAAACAACGCCGACCATATTCCATAATTTTTATCTTTAATTTCTTTCCCTATCAAATAGACAATCCCTATTGTAATAACTGCAAATATTACCGAAATTAAACGCATTATGCCGACATTTTCACCAAATATCTTTATCCAAATATTTAAAAACCAATAATAAAGAGGTGGGTGAAAGTCAAAATGAGAAAATCCGCTGACTATCTGATTTAGAGGCATTTTTGCTACACTTATCGATATTGCCTCATCAAGCCACAAAGACTGATTAATTCCAATTAGGCGAACAAAAAAACTAATTACTAATAAAATATAGATCATATTTTAGGCAGTATTGTCCGATACTTACCAAAAATGTTAACTTTTGTTCCAATATCAGCCCATTCATATAACAATTTAGATTCGGCTAGTTTCATGTTGACACACCCATGTGACATTGGCACTCCAAAATTATTATGCCAATAAGCTTCATGGAAGCTATAGCCGTCTTTTTTGGGTATTTTATTGTTGTAAAAAAACATTACATATTGAACATTTGGTAAATAATAATATGTCCCCATACTTTTTGAACCACCAGACATTTTTTGTTTTCTAACTTTTGTCCAAATCTCATAATTCCCCGTTGGTGTTCTATCCCATTTACCAGTAGAGACCAAAAACCGATAAACCAACCGATCTCCCTCGTAGGCCGAAGTTATTTGGTTGGTCAAATCAACCTCAATTCTTTTGTTGGTTTTTATCGTCTTAGTCTTTGATGTGCTGTCACCCAGAACATTAGTATCTCTTTCTAACAATCTTGGAGGAATTTCCACTAGTTTATTATCAAAAACCCCCCAATTTACATTTTCGTCATACTCTTCTTTTATATTATTTGGGTCGATTTTTCCTTGTTTTGAAAAAAACTGTTTCCATCCGGGTAAAAATACCGATCCAATCAAACAGAGACTCATCAGTGTTACGATTTTAATCTTCGTTCTCATTAGTCCATTTAATCATAAATTTGTAACTTTTTAAAATTTTTTGTAATTTAAGATTATTTGGCAAAACAGCAACAAATTATCTTTGTGTTAAACTAATTTATGATTACCTTTATCAAGAAAAATTGGATTGTAATTGTTTTGATTTTAGTTGTTTTATTTTTGGTCAAAGACAAAGTCCCTACACTCACCACTTCATTACCAATGATGGCACCCGAATATGCAACTCAAGACAACGGTTATGCCAGCCTTTCCTCTGCCAAACTCGGAATTTCCCGTAATTATGCGGCTCCATCAGAAAGTTCAGACAGGCTTGTTATACAAGACACTAGTTTGTCATTACAAGTCAAAGATGTTTCCAAGACTATCAATAGTATTTTAGATGCCACCAAAAACCTTGGTGGGTTTTTGATAAATTCTTCGCTTAATAAACCAGAAGCTGCTGCCAGTGGAACTATCTCTGTACGAGTCCCTGAAGTAAAAAGGCAAGAGGCCCTAGAAATTTTCAAAAAATTTGCCATCAAAGTCGTCTCAGAATCTGTATCTGGTAACGATGTTACTGATCAATATGTTGACCTAGAGTCTCGTTTAGAAGTTTTAACCAAAACAAAAGCAAAATATGAAGAAATTCTTCAACAAGCCCAAAAAGTTACTGACATAATGAGTGTCCAAGAACAGCTAACATATATCCAAAGTCAGATTGACAACCTCAAGGGTCAACAAAAATATTTTGAACAATCGGCAAAATTAAGTAAAGTTGTGGTTTATTTATCCACCGATGAATTAGCTCTGCCTTATACTCCCACCAATGAGTGGAGACCAACAGTAATTTTTAAAAATGCAGTTCGATCTTTAGTCAGTCTTTTCAGGGGATTAGGCTCTATTATCATCTATATAGTCGTTTTTATCCCGATACTTGTCCCTGTTGTGCTAGTGATTCGATATCTAAATCATAAAAAATAAAGAAAACTTCTTTATTCAAATTGACCATTTTTCTAGTATAGTTTATACTGGTCTATTACCCGAATATTACCCAAACACCATATTACTACTTATCTACTCAACTAATTATCTAATTTACTAATCAATGCTAAATCAACCTCTTGCCTCACTCCTCCGACCCAAAAACTTAGATGAGTTTATTGGTCAAAAACATTTAGTTGGCCAGGGCAAACCTCTTCGTCAGGCTATCGAAAACCATCAAATTTTTTCCATGATTTTTTGGGGCCCGCCAGGAGTTGGTAAAACAACTCTCGCTAAAATTATCGCCAAGGAAACCGGTGCTGAAATTCATGAACTTTCCGCAGTTTCTGCAGGTAAAGACGATATTCGAAAAATTGTGGGCGAGAATACCCCTGGTTTGTATAAAAAGATTTTATTTTTAGACGAAATTCATCGTTTTAACAAAGCTCAACAAGATTTTTTGTTGCCCTATGTTGAATCAGGCACTCTCACTCTGATTGGTGCTACCACCGAAAACCCCAGTTTTGAGGTTATTTCTCCACTTCTTTCCCGCTGTCGGGTTTTTATTCTAGAGGAGCTAACTGACAATGATATATCTGAGGTTATTGATAGAGCAATCAAGGAATTAAATCGGCACGTCTCGTCCGACGAAGCTTTAGCCAAGGCGGGTCATAAAAAAGTTTCCATCAAAAAAGACGCCCGTGACTGGCTTATCAAAATGGCTAATGGTGATGCTCGCCAAGCTCTCACCATGATCGATAATGCTTTTACTCTTTACAACAAATTAGGTAAAGAAGATTTAGTTAATACTCTCCAAAATAAATTTTTGCGTTTCGACAAAAAAGGTGAAGAACACTACAACACAATTTCTGCTTTTATCAAAAGTATGAGAGCTAGTAATGTCGATGCTGCTCTATATTATTTAGCCAGAATGATTAATGCCGGCGAAGATCCCAAATTTATTGCCCGTCGTATGGTAATTTTTGCTAGTGAAGATATTGGGATTGCCAATTCATCCGCCCTCATGTTGGCCAACCAAGTTTTTCAAGCCGTCACTCAAATTGGCTATCCTGAATGTTCGATAAATTTGGCCCATGGGGTTACATATTTAGCCAAATCACCCAAAAGTCGCCAGTCTTACGAGGCTTTTAAACTTGCTAGCCGCGATGTTGAAGATTTAGGCAATTTGCCAATACCGCTTAATCTCCGCAATGCTGAAACCAAACTGATGGAAGACGCTGGTTACGGTAAGGGTTATGAAAAATACACTAAAGATTCTTTATTACCGGACAAACTTAAAAACAAAATATATTTCCATGAGAAAAATAAATAGTTTATTATTTACCCGTCGTAGCTTTAGCGAAGTCGGGCCCGACAAACTTAAAAACAAAAAATATTTTGTTGAAAAGAAAAAATAAAAAATGT
>CAZRPX010000007.1:0-1761 GCA_964602085.1 uncultured Gammaproteobacteria bacterium | reverse complement strand
AAAGAAAAAATAAAAAATGTCCAATAAAACCGGCGAATTTTCTCAAAAAGTGATCAAATTAGCATTGTCAATTCCTTCAGGTCGAGTCACCACTTATGGTCTAATCACTGCCGCTGCTGGCGGTCATCCAATGTTGTCTCGGCTAATTACCCATATTTTAGGAAAATCTGACCAAGTTGATCAAATTCCATTTCACCGAATTATCTACTCTAATGGAAAAATTTGGAATGACCCAAAGCATAACAAATGGCGTGCCAAGCTTTATAAAAAAGAGGGGATTAAAGTCGACAAAAACAACAAAATTGTCGATTTTGAAAAAATACTATACCAATTCTAGTCAATATTAACATGTTAATATAATTTTATGGAAAGTAGAGAAGTCTCGCCAAATCAAGAACAACTTAACCATCAAGAAAGACTATCAATTGATTGTTATTCCAACACCATTGCCTGCGAAAGACATCCAGGTAGAAATGAAGATGATAGTTTTTTTGATTCTAGTAAGGGGATTTTTGGAGTCTTTGACGGTATGGGCGGTATGAGCGATGGCCAGTGGTGTGCCCAAACCAGTCGCCAAACAATAGAAGAAATTTTATCCCTCAACCATCACCTGCTTCCCAAGGATGGCAGAGAAGTGTTGACCAGCGCCAGTAAAAAAGCCAACGAAAAAGTGTTCGAATCAAAAAAAGGACGCGGTGGTAGCACTGCAACTTTTGGACTTTTGTGTCAAACTTCAGACGGAGTCAGTCAAATAGTTTTAGCCAATACGGGCGACAGCCGTGCTTATCTTGTCCGGGACTCTAAATTAATTAAACTAACTGTCGACGATAACCTTTCAAAAACTGCTGGCCAAAGTATTCAAAACGAGTTAGACATCGCCACTAATGAGGAAGATTTAAGTCAACAAGCTTATGGGATTTTTTTAAATCGTGATCAAATTTCAAATTTTATTGGTATTGGGAAAGATGTTCAAACTAAAATAATTATTCAAACGGTTTTACCTGGTGATTTATTAGTACTTACTACTGATGGTGTTCATGACAACTTAACAACAACAGAAATTTCTCAAATAATTTCTCAAAACATTAAAAACCCCGAGTTAATATCACAAAAACTAACCGAGAGTGCCTTGCAAAGAAGTCGAGAGCGGGTTTTACGATCAAAACCCGACGATATGGTTGCTTTGGTAGTCAAACTGAAAAAAGACGAAACAGCTCAAAGATCGCAAATAGAACTAAACTCACCATCAACCGAATTTATACCAGAAGTTGGTCAAGAAATTACTTTACAAAGAACCAGTGGTACTATCGAGGGTAATTGGAAAATAAAATATATCCAAGGAGATAATTTAACTGTCACAAAACCATACAAGGGTGATGTTTATGATATTAAATCAGTAACTATCAGTCAGGTTGAGCGTTTTAACCGACCCCCAAAAATTGAAGATATTGCCACTTCAGCTAATAAAGACCAATTAAGATATGCTCTAAAAAAGTTAGGAGGGTTACAAGGTTCAAATCGTTATTACTCAGCCCAAGATTTATTAACGCTTATTGACATTGCTTATCAAAATCAAGGATCAGCCGAATCGCTGCAAAATATTACCAGGGTTGGTGAGTTACGCCAAACTGTCAAACGACTTATTGTTATTGCTACTCCAAAAAAATGATCACCAACCTTATCCATCTAAAAATTATTAAAGAGGTTTCAAAAATAAAATCCGTCTATACCCCAGAAAATATAAAATTTGGCCAAAGATAT
>CAZRPX010000006.1:14078-15539 GCA_964602085.1 uncultured Gammaproteobacteria bacterium | reverse complement strand
CTGTTGAAAATTAATATTAATATTTAAAAACTTATGACTAAAAAAATAAAAAAAGAAAAAGAGGTTTCAGTCGTTAAGACAGCCACCAATAAATCAGTCCAAATCCCCTTGGTTGGAGTTATTATTTTTTCAGTTTTACTCGCTGCTTCATCTTTTTTTGCCGGAGCCGCTTGGCTTAAGATGGGAGGATTAACTTCTACCGCCACAGCCAAAGCCAATTCAACTTTTGAACCTAGTAAATCAGACAAACCTGATTTTCAGTTTTATGTTATGAGTTTTTGTCCTTACGGCAATCAAATGGAAGATCTAGTTAAGCCGGTTGCCCAGCTTCTCAAAGACAAGGCCAATATTCGACCTCAATATATTTTCGACAAAATTGAAGGTGGTTTAAACGATTATTGTAAAAAAAGTGTCCCAGATGTGGCTAATTGTCCTACCTATGTTCAAAACAGCCAAGGACAGCTTACGCTCGAAGGATGTAAATCTGAGATTAGCAAAATGCTAACCGACTGTACCAATGAAAGTAAATATCTAAAAATTGGTAATAGTTTTTACGGATCACTACGTGGTCGAATGGAAGCTAACCAAAATGTCCGAGAAATTTGTGCTTTCAATATGAGCGAGGACAAAACCAATTGGTGGGCTTTTGTCGACAATGTCAACAAGGCTTGTGATGAAACCAATGCTGATACTTGTTGGGAAGAACAAGCCAAAAAAGCTGGATTTGATACCAACAAAATTACTGAATGTTTCAATACTCAAGCCGCAGAGTTAATCGACAAAGAGATTGCTCTTACCACTCAAAACCAGGTTCAAGGATCTCCAACTTTAAAAATTAACGGAGTTGATTTCCCTCCAGAATCAGCTTATACCCAGGATGGTAAAGGTAGTTTGAAAATCGGTAAAAAAGTCTTTACTCAAGACCAATTTAGAACTTCTGAAGCTATCAAAGAAGCTATTTGTGCTTCTTTTAACAAAGCTCCAAAAGAATGTAAAACCACTATTGAAATGCCAAAAGCAGAAAATGGACAAGTCCAAGTTCCTGCCGAAGGCGGTTGCTAATAGGCTTAAGATTTCAAAACCCCTCCTAACTTGGAGGGGTTTTTTTTGGCCCTAGGCATATCAACCTCTGGCTGAGTTTGTAATATAAATGTAAAATACAATTGTTTTATGAAATTAAATTCACACCAAATTCGAGCCTCCAGGGTAGGGGAATCACAAAAACTTCAACAAGATATTAAGCGCAACCCTCTTGTTTTAGTATTGGATAATGTCTTAGACACTTACAATATCGGTTCTTTTTTTCGTTTAGCCGACGCTCTTGGTGCTCAAAAAATTTACCTTTGTGGCCCAGTCGTTACTCCACCAAATATTAAAATTCACCGAGCTTCAATTGGGACGTGGAAATGGATTGAGTGGCAACAATTTGAATCGACACTTGACTGCCTTTATCAACTAAAA
>CAZRPX010000006.1:0-13978 GCA_964602085.1 uncultured Gammaproteobacteria bacterium | reverse complement strand
CAAAAAACTAATCTTAAATTAGTATAAATAATGCCTATCCTTCAATATAATTTGCTTATTGTAAAGCTATTTGGGCTCTGTTAGAATGAATTTGCTCTTAAATTAAGTATAAATAATTATTTTTTATTAAATTTTTTAGAAATTAGGATTTAGAAATCATCACCATATGGCATCCGCACAAGAATATACAGGTCAACAAATAGTTGTCTTAGAAGGGCTAGAACCAGTTAGAAAACGTCCCGCCATGTATATCGGCTCCACTGACACTCATGGTCTTCACCATTGTCTAACCGAAATTATTGATAATTGTATCGACGAAGCTCTGGCTGGATTTGCTAAAAATATTTGGGTAATAATCCATCCAGACAATTCAGCTACTGTGGCAGATGACGGTCGAGGTATCCCTATCGATATCATGCCAAAATACAAAAAACCAGCAGTTGAAGTTATCATGACAACTCTTCATTCCGGTGGTAAGTTTGAAGGGTCAGCCTACAAAGTATCCGGTGGACTTCACGGTGTCGGAGCCGCCTGTGTTAACGCTCTTTCTAGTCTTTACCAAATTGAAATTCGTCGAGATAATAAATTTAATTTTATTGAATTTTCTCGTGGAGGTTTAAAAACAAAACTTACCGAAATCAAAGAGACCAAAATAGACCGTCTTAAAACAATTCTACCAGCGACAATCAGTGGAACCACTGTAACTTTTTACCCAGATCCAGAAATATTTAAAGAAACTCAAGAGTTCGATTCAAAAGTAATTATTAAATCTCTCAAAGACAGAGCCTATCTTACTTCAAAAATTTATTTTCATTTTTATGATGAGAGAAATAATAGTCAACATCATTATTATTTCGAAGGTGGAATATTATCTTTACTCCGAGAGCTTAACAAAAACAAGATTGTTCTTCATCAGCCAATTTTACTAAAAGGGAATGAAAACGAGGTTGATGTTGAGGTTGCTCTTCAATACAATGATTCTTTTCAAGAAAACACTCCTTCATTCGTAAATATTATCAACACCCACGAAGGCGGAACTCATTTAACAGGTTTTAAAATAGGACTAACAAAAGTAATCAAAGATTATGCTATCAAAAAAGAACTTCTTAAAGCTAAAGATGATTCAATCACGGGAGACGATGTTAGAGAAGGATTAACTGCCGTAATTTCGGTTAAAATGGGTTCAAAAAATCTTCAGTTTGAGGGCCAAACAAAAGGAAAACTAGGCAACAGTGAAGTTCAGCCGATAGTCAATAAAATTGTCAAAGAAGAACTCGAAATTTATTTTGAAGAACACCCAGATGTTGCCAAAACTATTGTTAGTAAATCAATTTTGGCCATTCAAATTCGCAAAGCAGCTCGAGCAGCCAAAGACGCTATTATGCGAAAAGGTGCCTTTGAATCATTGGGTTTACCGGGAAAACTAGCAGACTGTCAATCAAAAGATCCAGTCGAATCAGAAATATATATTGTTGAGGGTGATTCCGCCGGTGGCAGTGCCAAACAGGGGAGAGACCGCAAATTTCAAGCCATTTTACCTCTTTGGGGAAAAGCTCTTAATACTGAAGGAATGAGAATTGATAAAGTTGTCGGTTCCGACAAACTAAAAGATTTGATTGTCGCTCTAGGGATGGGGATAGGGGAGACGATGAATTTTGAAAAGCTACGATATCATCGAATAATCCTTATGTCTGATGCCGATGTCGACGGCTCTCATATCGCCACTCTTTTGTTAACTTTTATGTATCGACATTTACCCAATCTTATCGAAAGTGGTTATGTTTACATCGCCATGCCACCGCTTTTCAAAATCAAGCAAGGTAAAGAAGTCAAATACGTTTATACCGAAGAAGAAAAAGAAGATTATATGAAAAAGATTGACGCCACAAAGCCATACGATGTACAACGCTACAAAGGTTTGGGTGAAATGAACCCTCAACAGCTTTGGGATACGACAATGAATCCAGCCACGCGTGTTCTCAAACGAGTCACTGTCACCGATGCTTTTAAAGCCGACGAAGTATTTAGAGTTTTGATGAGTGAAGATGTTCCACCTCGAAAAAAATTTATTCAAACCCACGCTCATCTAGCTAATCTAGATGTTTAAATAAATCTTATAAATTACAAAAACTTATTAAATATTTTAAAATTTGTGTCCCGAATAGTCGGGAATAAATAAAGATTGAAACATTATGACTGACGAAAAAAATACGATTGTTAACGACGTTGTAAGAACTAATAGTAATATTGGTAAAGTAATGGAAGTTGACATTGTTCCAGAAATGGAAAAGTCTTACTTAGACTACGCGATGTCAGTCATTGTTTCTCGCGCCCTTCCTGATGTCAGAGATGGTTTAAAACCAGTTCATCGACGAATTATTTATGCTATGGATCAAATGGGACTTGGTAGTGGTAAAAATACCAAATCCGCTAAAGTAGTTGGTGAAGTTTTAGGGAAATATCATCCACACGGTGACTCTTCTGTTTATGGTGCCTTGGTTAGATTAGCTCAAGATTTTTCTCTCCGCTATCCATTAGTTAAAGGTCAAGGTAACTTTGGTTCTATTGATGGCGACCCACCAGCCGCTATGCGTTATACCGAAGTTAAAATGGATAAAATTTCTCAAGAAATGATCATCGATATCAACAAAGAAACTGTTGATATGATGGACAATTTTGATGCCACCATTCAAGAACCAACCGTTTTACCATCTCGAATTCCTAATCTTTTAATGAATGGGGCCGACGGTATTGCTGTCGGTATGGCCACTCGAATTCCACCTCACAACCTCAAGGAATTGTGTGCTGCTATCGATGTTATTTTAGACAAAAGTAATTTAGAAGTTATTGAACCAGAAATTGAGTTAAATAATATTCTTGCTCCACCAAAAAATACCCAAGAGCTCGTTCTTCGCCCTGTTTATGAATTAGAAAAAATAAAATACAATTTTGAAACCAACGCTACGATTGAAGAATTAACCAAAGTTATTCAAGGACCAGATTTTCCAACTTATGGCGAGATTTACGGCAAAACAGGAATTATAGAAATGTACAACACCGGTCGAGGTAAATTTTCAGTCAGAGGTAAAACAAATATTGAAGAAACAAAATCTGGCAAAATCAGAATCATCATTACTGAGCTTCCATATCAAGTCAACAAAGCTGAATTTGTCAAAAAAATTGCTGATTTAGTTCGTGATAAAAAAATTATCGGTATCTCTGACCTTCGAGATGAATCAGATCGACACGGGATTCGAGTTGTAGTTGAAATCAAAAAAAATGGCAAACCAAAATCAATACTCAATAAATTATACAAATACACACCACTACAATCTTCATATTCAGCCAACATCTTAGCCCTCGTCAACGGTATTCCTCAAACTCTAAACCTTCGACAAATATTACTTTTATTCCTTCGCCACCGAGAAAGTATTATTCGTCGTCGAACAGTTTTTGACTTAAAAGGTGCCATGATGAGATCTCATATTTTAGAAGGTCTCAAAAAAGCACTTGATTTTATTGATGAAGTTATTAAAACTATCAGAACAACTAAACCAGATGAAGACGCCAAAACCCGTCTTATAGATAAATTTGGATTTACCGACCTTCAAGCTCAAGCCATTCTGGAAATGCAACTCAAAAAACTATCTGGTCTTGAAAGACAAAAATTAGACGATGAATTTAACCAAGTTCAAGCCAATATTAATTATCTAACAGCTATCTTAACCAAATCAGAAGAAATGATAAATGTTCTCAAATCAGAAAACAAAGAAATATCAGAAAAATACGGCGATTCACGACGAACAAAGATATACGTTCGCGGGCTAGAAGACTTTAGTGAAGAAGATTTAGTCCCCAACGAACCTGTCTTGGTTACCCTGACTAAAACTGGCTATATAAAACGAGTTCCAAAAGACACTTACCACAGTCAAAAAAGAGGTGGTATTGGAGTCGTTGGTATGACCACAAAATTAGAAGACGAAATTGAATGCATGCTTTCCGTTGATACCCACGATGACTTATTGTTTTTTACTAACCGAGGCAGAGTTTTTAAAACCAAAGTCTGGGATATCCAAGAGGGAACTAGACAAG
The DNA here is from genome assembly GCA_964602085.1 of uncultured Gammaproteobacteria bacterium. Taxonomy (GTDB): domain Bacteria; phylum Patescibacteriota; class Microgenomatia; order UBA12405; family UBA12405; genus WARW01. Next base: position 9,886 of record CAZRPX010000006.1, on the reverse strand, counting down.
CCAAAGGACAGGCAGTAATCAATCTCATTAACATTCTCCAAGGAGAAACTGTACATGCGGTTCTTCCCATCGACAAAGATAGTGACTCTAAGTTTATTTTATTAGCTACCCAAAAAGGTGTTATTAAAAAAACCTCGATCGATAAATTCAAAAATATTCGCCAAACAGGTCTAGCTGCTATAAATCTTGATCCAAAAGATCAACTAATCTGGGCAAAACTAACTAATGGCCAAAATCAAATATTTTTAGTTACCAAAAATGGCAAATGTATTCGTTTCAATGAAACAGATGCTCGACCAATGGGTCGGCACACTCGTGGAGTTAGAGGCATTTTACTCAAAGAGAACGATTATTTAGTCAGCATGGATGTCATTCCGACAACTATCGATAAAATAAAAGATAAATCAGCCGTCAAACCATTTAGACATTTATTGGGTGTCACCGAAAATGGAGTTGGCAAACGAACCGATGTTTATCTCTATCCAATTCAAAAAAGAGGAGGTATTGGAGTAAAGGTTGCCAATCTTAGCCCAAAAACTGGCAATATAGCTGCTGCCCAAGTTGTTTCCGAAAATGATGATCAAATAATCTTAGTCTCCAAAAAGGCGGTAACTATCAAGCTTCCACTTAAGAACATCCCCACTCTCAATCGAAACACCAAGGGTGTTATTTTAATGCGCTTCAAATCAACCGAAGACAAGCTATGCGCCATGACTGTATTACAAAAAAACAGTGAAATGTTAGAAGGCTCTGAAACAACCGTTGAAACTACTAAAAATTAAGACTCCAAAAGGTGACATTATAGGAAGTGTGTAATTAATAAGTATGAATTAGCAGACATATAATGCTACTGCTAATAGGTCAATAAAAACTAGTTTATCCCTAAAATAGGATGATATTCATCAATATTAACAATAAATATCCCAAGCCGGCATTTTGTCTAAATTACATTATCAAATTCGCCTTACTATAGGACCGATGTTTTATTTTTATCTCACAATAGGGGAGTCGTCTACTTTTTATTTCCACTATGAAATTTTTCGTGAATTTCTCTGAGTCTTGCATTTGTTACGTGGGTATATATTTGAGTCGTGGCAATATTTTTATGTCCCAATATTTCCTGAACTGATCTAATATCAGCCCCGTTGAGTAACAGGTCAGTTGCCATTGAATGTCGAATAGTGTGAGGAGTCGCCGCCACCGGCAAGTTTGCTTGTCGAACATATTTTTTTACTAATCTTTGGATAGATCTGGCGGTCAATCTTACTTTTTCCTCTTCAACAATTATTTCATTAGGTCTTAAATTTCTGATAAACAATGGCTTGTGCTTATCTAACCGCGACTTTAAATATTTGTCAACCCAACTGGCAGCTTGGCTAGAGATAAACACAATTCTTGAACGGCCACCCTTCCCGATAACCCCAAACTCTCTGGTATTCAGATTAATTTGTTCTCTATTTAAGGAAACTAATTCAGAAACCCGCAAACCAGTTGAGAATAATAATTCTAAGATTGCCCTATCCCGATAACCAGTCTTTCCTGAGTTTAATGGCTGATGCAATAATCTCTCAACCTGTTGTCCATCTAGAAATTTTAATGAATGATCTCTTGTTTTTGGCACATCAAGTTTTTCTGGTTGCAACACTTTCATGTCGTTTTTTATTAACCATTTCAAAAAAGATCTAATTGAAATTATATAGTATCCCTGAGTTACCAATTTCATCTCTCCTTTAGTTCCTAACTGCCTTGATAAAAACAATCTAAATTTTCTAATTGATTCCGAATTCATATCATCGACTGTCGGATTTTCTTTTCCATCATTAATTAGATATTTAATAAATACATCTAAATAATGTTCATAATTTCTGATAGTTAGCTTTGAGCAATTTTTTTCAATTTCGAGATGTTCCAAAAAATGTCTTTTTAATAATTGCAAATCTTTATCCATATTTCCATGTTACCACTTTTAACCAAGATTAAATATCTTAAAATTCAGGATACGTAAGTCATTTAAATCCACATCTTCATTTCTAGGGCATTTGGTGAAGTCATTTATATTTTATACCTATTTTTAGGTTAAATATAGATTTTTATTAGTTTTTGGGGGAGTCAAACTAATAAAGGGGGAGTCAAGTCACCAAAATTAAGCCTGAGGTAAAAAATAAAAGTATTAAACCAAAAGGAGAGAATTAAACAATTTAATTAATATTTAAAATTAGCATAATTTATTAGAGTCAATTAAAAAAGAAAATAATTGTTTTTTAAAAAACAAAAAAAACACTTCTCCCCCCTGTTTGGAAACTATTGAGTGTCGTAAAAGATACATTGTGCGACATGTTATTTTAACTTACCTACCACTAGGGAGATATCGATATATTTTAATTATCTATCAACCTTATTTAGTCTTAATTAAAAATTAGTAATTAAAAATTAGTAATTAAATTAGCCTCTCTTACTCTCTTCTATCCCTCTCCTGTGTGTACACTTTGATATAGTCGCCAAACCTAAACTTATCCACAGAGACTATATCATTGTATATCATTATTTTAGCTCGTGAAAATTATAGGATATATTGTGAAAATTATTATAGGCTGTATATTATAGGACTCTCCCCTCCCTCACCAACCCCTGGTTCTTTTTTTTTATATAAATTCGCTTAACTTATTAATAAATTTATATAAATTAGCTTCGGGCTTTATTTATTTTTGTTATAAATCTCCAAGGTTTTTTGGATAAACCACCAACTCCTCTTCACTTCCCTATTATAAAATTATTTCTTTTTTAGATTTATCTTTCTACTTTCTACTTTCTATATAAAACCCCCCACCTGAATCTGCCACAATTTCCGATAAACACCATTTTTTAGTTTTATTAACTGATTATGAGTCCCGTCTTCAACAATTTTTTTATCAGAAATAACGATTATCCTGTCAACTTTTCGAATAGTCGACAATCTGTGAGCAATAATTAATACTGTTTTGTTTTTCATAAGATTAGTCAGAGATTTTTGAATATATTTTTCTGATTCTGAATCCAAACTAGAAGTCGCTTCATCAAGCACAAGAATTGGTGAATTTTTTAATATTGCCCTAGCAATGGCCACTCTTTGTCTCTCTCCACCTGATAATTTTATTCCTCTATCCCCAACCATTGAATGATAACCATCTTTTAATTTAGAAACAAATTCGTCGCAGTAAGCTAATTTTGCTGCTTTTTTAACTTCTTCGTCACTTGCTTCAAACCGACCATATCTAATATTTTCCATCAAATTTCGATGAAATAATATTGGATCTTGAGGGACCAGACTAACATTTTTTCTCAAACTTTCTTGGTTTACTTTGGAAATATCTTGGTTGTCAATCAATATTTTGCCACTAGTTACGTCATAAAGTCTTAGTAATAATTTAGTTAAAGTAGACTTTCCCGAACCCGACAACCCCACCAAGGCCACTGTCTGTCCCGGTTTTATTTCAAAATCGATATTTTTAATAATTTCTTCTCCATCATCATATTTAAAGCTAACTTTATCAAACTTAATTTTTCCCTCTTTAACCTTTAATCTTTTAGCATTAGGAGTGTCTACAATTTGATGGGGCAGATTCAACACCAGTGTCATCTCTTCAGCTTCGGCTAACCTTTCATACATCCTCATCATTATTCTTCCAAAATCCCAAACCAACATCATCGCTGAAAACAAATATGACTGAATTAAAACAAAATCTCCTACCGTCAACATTTCTTTTTTCCACAATCCAATTGCAAAATAAAATATAAAAATTTCCAAAACCAACATAATTAATGATTGAAAACCGTAAAACACCGCTCCCATATCCCAAGTAAATTTTCTTAACTTATGTAGTTTTTCCGACAAATCACCATACGCATCGCTTTCAAAAAGATAGCCATTAAATAATTTTATATTTACATTATTACTTATAGTATCGGACAATAATCCACTAGTCGCTGTCTCCACCTCACTTCTCTGGATATCATACTTTAGTTTATATTTTGTAAAACCCCAATTAATCAACATAAAGATCAACATCCAACCAAACATCCCTAATCCCAAAAGTATATTTATTTTTCCCAAAACAAATATCATCACAATAACTGAAACAACTCCAGGTATAATCTCAAAAAAAAGTTGATCGGTCAAAAATTCAAATGTGTTAATAAAACTTTTATGTTTTTTGACTATAGATCCGGGAAAATTATTAGCAAAATAAGAAAAAGAATGTTTTTGCAGATAGTCAAAACACATTCGGCTCAAATCAACCATTGTTTTTGATTCAAAGAAATTAATTACAAAAGAAGCCACTCGCCAAAGTAACCACCGTGTTGACTTAAAAATCGCTATTACCAATAAAACACTTAATAATTTTTGGACAACCGTCTCTTTTGTTCCCCCATCATAGAGAATATTAAAAAAGTTTTTTGATAATACTGGGACGACTGCATCCAAAACAGCTCCCAATATTGCCGCAAATGTTAAAATTAAACCAGTCGCCTTGTGACCACTCATTGCCAATAAATAGTATTTTAGAGTTTTTCTAGTATTATCTTTCATTTTTCTATGTTAGATTATATCCTATTTTAGGCTTTATTTTTGCTATATAATTATCTTTATGAATAATATTATTAAACAAATTTTTATAAAAGCCAAATCAAATCCCAAAAAAATTATTTTAGCTGATGCCCACGATTCAAGAATTCAAGCAGCTGCAAAAATTGCTCAAGACGAAAAGATTGCTGATATCATTTTATTAAATCAAGAATATATCCAAAAAAATTCAAAACTAGCCGAAAATTTAGCCAATAATTTATTTAAACTCCGTCAAGAAAAAGGGTTAACGCTCTTAGAAGCTAAAGAGCTAATTACCAAACCTATCTATTTTGGAACTATGATGGTAAAAGATGGTTTGGCTGATGGTTTAGTTTCAGGTGCCAGCAGTACCACTCATGATACCTTTAAACCAGCTCTTCAAATCTTAAAAACAGCCCCTAATCAAAAAATAGTTTCTAGTTTTTTTGTTATGGAATTTCCTAATCAAAAATTTGGCCAAGAAGGAATTATGTTTTTTGCTGATTGTGGGTTAAATATTAGTCCAAATAGTGAAGTACTCGCAGAAATTACCAATCAAACGTTAGCTAGTTTTAAACAGTTAACTGGCGCTGTTCCCAAAGTAGCCCTTCTTTCTTATTCAACCAATAGTAGTGGTACAGGAGAGAGTGTCGACCTTGTTAAACACGCGACCGAAATTGTTAAAATTCAACACACAGACCTAATTATTGAAGGTGAAATTCAAGCTGATGCCGCCATCAACCCCCTTGTCTCGTTTCAAAAAAACCCTGAAAGTATTTTAGGAGGAAAAGCCAATATTCTTATATTCCCAGACTTAAACAGTGGCAACATTGCTTATAAACTAGTTGAGCGATTAGCCAATGCCAAAGCTTATGGACCAATTTCCCAAGGAATTGCCAAACCAATAAATGATCTTTCTCGAGGTTGTAGTGTTGATGATATCGTTGCCACCATTGCTATTACTTCAGTTCAAACAAACACTCACTAGCGCCAACTCGTAGTAATTACGATTCCTAATATAATTGAAAGTGTTATCCAAGCAAAAGTAAGCCAATTTTTTTTAAACAATCTACTTCGTAGCTCCAATTGGACCAAACTAGCAACTATATATACAAATGCAACTAAATATATTGAACCTTTAAAAATCCCTACTGGCCAAAATGAAAAAACCAATCCTAGTTGAGAGATTAAAAAAGACGGCACCAAAACGTATGCCCAAAAGTTTTTATCTTTACCATCATCAGGCAATTCTATAGTGACACTATAAAAAATATACATAAAAATAAGCGATGATATTAAAAAAACAAAAATTGCGTTCAACCAGTAAATTAATTTGAAAGAAAACAAACTATCAAACAAAAAAAATGCCATTAATAAAACAATCATTAAACCAACGGTAAAAGCGGCTCGGTACAATGGAGGCGTTCGATTTCCAATCGCCACCAAAAATAAATTTTCTACTAAAAAAATTACATAAGCCATCATTCCAAAAAATATACTTGTCAAAAATACCGTCAAAAAAGTTTGTGGTAATAAAGCCGAAAATAAACCAAATCCAACAAAAAAACCTATTGGTAAAACAACTGACATCAATCTAGTGTATAGGCTTTGGCTAAAAATGATCCCCAAGCCAAACCAAAAGCAAAAAGCCACCAAAACCACCCCGACTAATAAACCATAATAATGAGACGAATAAGGAAGATTTACAAACAAATAAAAACCAGCAGCTGCTACCAAAGAAGAAATCAAATATCTAATCTTTTTTGACATAACTAATTATAGTCAAAACCAGTATAGACTCCAAGAACATCATCATTCGATTCTATCTCTTCAACAAAATCTAAAATTTTGTTTAATTCATCTTCATTATTTAACATAATCGGATTAATGGCTTTATAAACTGCCTCCGATCGGACGACTTTTAACCCCAAATCAAGAATATTTTTGACTACCAAATCTAAATCAGTAGTATTTACCCAAATTAAATTTTCTTCAAAATCTAAAACCCCAAAATCAATCAATTTCAATTGGATTTCTTCATCAATTTTTTCTAATTCTATTTCTCCGACCTGATTAAATTGAAACATTACCGAGTTAAATTCACCCAAAACTCCCCCATAATTTTTAAAAATTAATTTTATTTCACTCAAAATTCTATTCTTATTGTCGGTTTCCGCAGTAATAATAATCGGCACTCCAAACGGACCATATCCCTCTAAAATCATTGATACCAAGTTTGCCTTCCTCTCTTCAAATCTCACCAATAATCGCTCAATGTTTTCTTTGGGCATATTAACCTCTCTTGCTTTTTCTATTGCCACTCTCAATATTCCATTCACGCTTGGATCTGAACTCCCCCCGCCGACCCTAATCGCCGTCATTATATTTTTGGCAATTTTTGTAAAAGCTTCACTCCTTTTTTGGTCCTGAGCTCCTTTTCTATTTTTTATATTTGACCATTTTGAATGTCCAGACATAGTTTAATTATTATTATAACTAGGATATTCTATCATCTCCGAAAAACTGCTATCAAAATACAACTCAATTTCATTTTTATTTAAAGCCTCATCTTTAACCATCTGGCAATTAATTATTTTATTAATTATAAATAAAGAATAAGTGTCGGCCACCTCGTCACCATAAAGAATTTGACAGTTTTTTATTTTATTATCAGAGTTATTTCCAATAAATATTACTGAAAATCCCAACCTTTCAAATCGTTTTGCCATAAAATTTGCCAAACCACTCACCTCTGATGTGTTTATAACTGACAATTTTAAATCTTCTTCAATTATCTTAGTTTCAGCAAAATCTCTAATCATTATTTCATCCAAAAAATCTTCACTAAGATTAACATCGTTTTTTAAAAATTCCTCTTTAGTCAAAAAATTATTAAAAAGCATTAATTTCCACCAATAAACATTTTTCCAATCATCAACCTTTTTTAAATGTAGTAGTTTATCTGCTTTATAGCCAAAGTTGTAAAAAAAGATATCGTCCACCAAATCTGTTTTCTTTTCTTGTTTAAGAATATTATTTAGTGTCAAATTGCGATACCAACTTAAACCCTTAGGAATCCATATTTTAGCTTCCGAATTAATCTTAAGCACGTTTATCATTTTTCTCTCCTTAGAAATTGACACCAAGGCTACTCCATCATCAGCCAAAATCCCTATCTTATAATCACTACCTCTATTTGTTTTTTTGTTAACCATCAAAAATATTATTAATCCAAAAACAAATATTCCTAAAACTATCAAAAAATATTTAAGTCTGCTTTTCATACAACTCCAAATGCTTAACCAAATCACTTGGTAGCGGTGACTCGAATATTAATCTTCTACCAGTTTTAGGGTCATTTATCTGTAATTCGTGTGCATGCAAAAATGGTCTTTTTAAAATATCATTTTCTCCACCGTATAGACTATCCCCCACCAAAGGCCATCTTAAATAACTCAAATGAACTCTTATTTGATGAGTTCTGCCTGTTTTTAAGTTAATGTCTAGTAAGCTATATTTTTTATTATTTTTGAGATATCGGTTGATTAAATTAAATTCAGTTAAGGCCCTCTTTCCGTCAACGCTAACACCAAACTTACCAAAAGAATATTTTGATCTTCCTATTGGCCAATCAATAGCACCACTTGTCGAAGTGTCACCACTAACTAAACAATAATATTTTTTAGCCACCAATCTAGCCTTAAATTGATGTTTTAAATTTAACAAACTATCATTATTTTTTGCCACCAACACCAAACCCGAAGTCCCTTTATCTAACCGATGAACTATCCCGTTTCTAGGAAGATTATTAGCCTTTATTATATGGAGATAATCCTCAAGAGTATTTTCTTCATTCTTTCTTTCTTTTGTAGTTGTCATCCCCGACGGCTTATTTATCACTAAAAAATCGTTATTTTCAAAATTTATTTCAACTTTTTTATCCATAATTCAGACAAAAATATTATAACTCCTATTTGTATCAACCAATCGGCCAAATTATTATAAACCCATCCCAAAGTCCAATAATCTCTCACATATCCAAAAATCAATCTATCAATTAAATTAATCCATCCACCCACCAACATTAACCCCAGACTCAATAAATTATTTTTAAACCAAATTTTTGTCAAAATAATCACAAAAATAATATTCAAAATTATAAAAAACCCACCATTTACGCCGAAACTAATACCATAATTTTTAATTATATTATTAGTCGACGCCAAACTAAAATGAACCAACTCTCCCAATAACCAAATACTTAAAATTACAACAAAGCTAAGCTTCTTTTTCTTTTTCACATTTAACACAAGTAGTTGCTGATGGATTAATTGATAACCTATCGGTATCAATCATTTTTCCACATCTTTCACATAAACCATATTTTCCAAGTTTTATATTTGTTAATGCTTTTCTAAGTTGAACAATCCTTTTGCTTAAAAATTTAGCCTTAACTTCAGTCTCAAAATGCCCTATTTGTTCATCTAAATCTTCTTCAAGTGAATTTTCTAAAGTTCTATTATTATCCAAAAAAGGATCAGTACTTTTGAGGTCTTTTTTGGCCCTTTTTGACTTCAACAATTCTTTTTCTAAAAAATGTTTTATTGGCGATATTAATTTTTGAGGAAAACTAATTTTTTGTTTATCTTCTATTTTATTTTTCATATTTTTATTTTTTTTAGGATATACAATCCTCCTCCAGAAATCAAACTAATAATCAAAGCTAAAACAATACTTAATATATTATCTTTTAAGATAATTAAAACAATCGCTATCGTCAAAAAGAAAAATAGACCATTAAACAAAAGTACAAATCCTTTTTTACCACTTTTATACCAAGAAAATGATCGGTATCTTTTTTTAAGCCAGCTTACAAAAAATATATCAGTTATCAATAAAACCAAAAAAATCATCGATCTTAGGTAAAAATTAGTTCTCAACCATTCATCAAATATTAATAAACTAGAAAAAATCAAAGTTGGCCTGACAATATCATCCATCAACGATAAAAACTTCCATTGGTTTTTTGTTGATACTATCCAGGTAACCAAAACTAATCCTAAATAACTACCTAAATAGTTTGTTCCCGGCTTACCCCAGACCAAAAACCAACTACTCCAGTTGTCATTCCAAACTCCCCAATTGACGAGTCCATAAATAATTCTCCCCCCTATTAAAAATCCCGCCAGGGCTATCCAAGCGTAAGTTATAGTCTTTTGATCACCATAATCACTTCTCAAATCCCGCCACAACAAATACATAAAAATTATTAATCCAATAGTTCTAAATATTCCAAAACTCATA
>CAZRPX010000005.1:13475-15632 GCA_964602085.1 uncultured Gammaproteobacteria bacterium | reverse complement strand
ATTTCAGCCAAAATAGTGTCGTTGAGAATAACGATTTTTTTACTGGCAGTTTCTAAATGAGGGAAGGTGATTTCACCAACATTACCGATATCTAAAACAGTAATATGGGCTTCAACTTTACCATCAAATTTTGATAAAGAGGTTTCTTTAACAAGCTTAACTGCTTCTTTTAGGGGGTAATATTTAGTAACGTCAATTTTTTTCTTGACAGTTTGATATTTTTTACCACGAACTTTGGTGGTTTTAACTTTGTGGGTTTCAGCGGTTCCTTCTGATTCAACTGGTGTTTCTTCAACTACAGTGTTTTCTTCAGTTACGGCCTTTTGTGTTTCGACTTGACTTAACACTTCCACACTTTCTTGTTGGGCTTTTTTAGCCTTGTTTTCTTGTGAGGTTTTGCTCATAATACAAAATTTAATTTATAAATTTTGAAATTCCAAGATACAAATTCCAAGTATTCCAAACAAAATGTTTGTTTCTTGTTTTTTGTTTATTGGTTATTTCAATGTTAATGGATAATGTTTGTTTCTTGGTATTTGGTTAATTGGTTATTTCTACACCCATAGATCTAGCTGTACCGATAACTGTTCGTTTGGCAGCTTCTATGTCTTTAGTGTTGAGATCGGGCATTTTGTTTTTGGCAATTTCTTCAACTTGAGCCATAGTGATTTTGCCTACTTTTTCTTTACCAGTAGTACCAGTACCTTTTTCAATACCAGCTGCTTTTTTGATCATATCGGGAACTGGAGGTTTTTTGAGGATAAAAGTAAAGGTTCGGTCTTCAAAAATAGTGACGATGGCGGGGATGACAGAACCCCGTTGTTCTTTGGTTTTTTCGTTGAATTCATTACAAAAATCCATTATTTTGATACCGTGAGGTCCAAGAGCAGTACCAACTGGAGGAGCGGGATTGGCGCTACCTGCTTGAATTGCGATTTTAACGATTGCTTTAATTTTTTTTGCCATAGTTTGGAACGTTAGAGCTTTAGAGCTTTAGAGCGTTAGATAAATATTTTATAATTCTTTGGTAACTTGTAAAAAGTCGAGTTCGACAGGGGTTTCTCTTTCAAAGAAGGAAACTAAGACACGAATTTTGCCTTTTTCTTGATCAATAGTGTCGATGGTACCAATAAAATCGGCGAAAGGTCCGCTAGTGACCTTAACAATGTCGCCAGTAGCGAATGGTGTTTCATACTTTGGTTTGTCTTCCTCGGTGGTGTGTAAAATTCGATCAACTTCGGTTTGAGAAATCGCTTGAGGTTTGTTTTCAATTCCAATAAAACCAGTGACTCCTTGAGTAGTACGAACTGTTACCCAAGAATCATCACTTAAGGACATTTGGACTAAAACATAACCAGGAAAAGTTTTTTCTTGAGATTTAACTTTTTGTCCTCTTCTGATGACCATTTTACTTTGAATAGGAACAATGGCTTGAAAAATTTGATCTTCCAACCCCATAGTTTTAATTCTGGTTTTTAGAGCCTCAATGACTTTATATTCATGGCCTGAATAGGTATTGATGACATACCAAGCGGCGTCAAAAGATGGTTCTTTGGAAGAAAGTTTAAAGAGAAATTCTCTTTGATTAGTTTTAGTAGATGTTTTTGGCATATGATTGTTATTTTGTTTTACCTTCAGTAGAAGCGACTGTTGGCAAAGGAACAATTGAATTTTCTAAAGACTGTGTTTGAGTGGGCACAGCCAATTGGTTACTATTAGTAGTGCTAAATAAAGCAATAGATCTAGTAAACAAATAATCAAAACCCCCTAAAATTAGGGAAGTGATAATCGAGATTGATATTACCACAACCGTAAGCTGAATTAAAGTATCTTTTTTAGGCCAGGTAATATTTTTGAATTCAACTGCAACTTCTTTGAAAAAATTAATGATTTTTTGCATGAGTGTATTATAGCAGTTTGTCTAGATTGTCGATATTAAATATGTTTAACCAGTTATTTATCTCCGCTTAATTGTTGTAAAAATAAATTTTGAGATAGTTTGTGTTATTTTCTAGGCGTTGACCTCGGCCATAAATAGCGTGTATGATGTTGCTTAACCACTATAGTTAGTGTAATTTAATAATTAAATATTTAATCAAAGTTTAGACAAAATATGATTTGTCCATATTGTGGATTTAGTGAATCAAACGTTTTGGA
>CAZRPX010000005.1:12176-13375 GCA_964602085.1 uncultured Gammaproteobacteria bacterium | reverse complement strand
ATGTTGGTAATGGATAAGCTTAAACAAATAGACCCAGTAGCTTATGTTAGATTTGCGACTGTGTTTCTAGATATCAACTCGGTTGATGATTTTAAAAAATTATTAGTTGAATTTAAAGAAAAATGACAGATACAGATATTCGCCAAAATATAAATAATCAAGAACTGATGGAACCAAAGTTGTCAGACAACGCAACATATATTGCTGAGACAAGATATTCAAAAAAGGGAGTAGATGGGAAACCAACGGAAAAAGTAAAAGATATCTTTTGGAGAGTAGCGTCGGTGATTGCAAAAGGAGATAAAAATTTTAATAAAACTGAAGAAGAAATAAATAAATTATCTTTAGATTTCTATAATTTAATGTCTGAACAGAAATTTTTACCAAATACTCCATGTTTGGTAAACGCTGGGGGGGTTAAACAACAATTGTCGGCTTGTTTTGTCTTGCCAATTGAAGACTCAATGGAGTCAATTTTGGAAACTATGTCGAACATGGCTCTAATCCATAAGAGTGGTGGAGGTACTGGTTTTTCTTTTTCTCGATTGAGACCACACGGTGACTATATTAAAACCAGTGGAGGAACAACCGTTGGGCCGGTAAGTTTTATGCAAGCTTACAACGATGTTACGGCTCAAATTAAACAGGGTGGAGTGAGGCGTGGAGCTAACATGGGGATGTTATCAATAAATCATCCGGATATTTTAAGATTTGCGGTGGTAAAGCTGGATGAGTGGAGTTTGACTAATTTTAATATTTCAATAGCGGTAACCAACCGTTTCATGGAACAAATTGATTTGGATAAAAAATTTGTAAATGATGATTCCATCCCAGAAGAGGTTGTTGATGAAATAAGGGTAGCCGAAGCCAATAGAGACGTAGAGGCTCGATTGAGAGAAATTGATGCAGGAGTAAAAAAACTTTATGACTGGGCGCTGGCTAAAGAAGAAGGAGAGGGTTATGAATTAATAAACCCTCGAGACCAAAAAGTAATGAAAAAATTAAATGCTTATAAAGTATTTAATTTGATAACTCGATTGGCGTGGCAATATGGAGATCCGGGACTGGTATTTATTGATCGAATGAACAATAAAACCTCTAATCCAATTCCAGCGGTTGGAACAATCGAGGCAACTAATCCATGTGGAGAACAACCACTTTTACCTTATGATGCTTGTAATTTGGGGAGTGTAAATATA
>CAZRPX010000005.1:10584-12076 GCA_964602085.1 uncultured Gammaproteobacteria bacterium | reverse complement strand
CCAGAGTGGCACATTAAAGTTCAGGCTGCTTTTCAAGAATTTACCGACAATGCAGTTTCTAAAACAATAAATTTACCAGAGGAAGCGACGGTTGATGATGTTAGAAATGCTTATAGGTTGTCTTATTCTTTGGGGACAAAAGGAGTAACAATTTACCGTTCTGGTTCAAGATCGTTTGAACCAATGCAAAAAGTTAAAACTAATCCCGCCGACGCCAAGGCTATGGCTGACGAGGGAAGAACTGTAATTTTGCCAAAAAAGAAACCGACGCCAATAGTGGCTCAAGGAATTAGGATTAAGAAAAAGAGTGACGTTGGAAGTGTCTATTCATCAATTTTTTACGAAGAAAATGATGGACCAGTGGAAGTATTCGTCACTTTGGGAAAATCGGGGGGTTATTTGGCGGCGGCTGCAGAGGTTACTGGAAGATTAGCATCTTTGGCATTAAAATATGGAGCTACTTTAGATGAAATATCAGAACAGTTGGTAGGAATTTCTTGTGGTCAAAAAGTGGGAATGGGGAGTGGGGCCGTCTTGAGTATGTTTGATGCTGTGGGAAAGTCGATTCTTGAAATTTCTCGAGGAGAACAATTGACAATTTTTGATAAATCAGAACTAACTGGACAAGTTGAATCGTCAAAGACGAACGATCAAACTGAAGCCGAAAGTAAGTTCGGGGCTTGCCCAGATTGTGGTAGTCCACTTCGAGCTGAAGAGGGTTGTTTTAAATGTACTAATCCTTTTTGTGGTTATTCGAAATGCTCATAAATTTCAAATTTTTAATTTTTAATCAAATTTAAATTTTAAAAATTTTGAAATTAAAACATTAAAAAATTGAATAAAAATTGTAAATTTAAAATTAAAAAATGTTATGATAACAACTAAAACCGGCGATCAAGGAAAAACAACTTGTGCAAATCAAATAGTCGATAAAGACGATATATTGGTGGAAACAATTGGGGAGATTGATGAATTACAAGCTGTCTTAGAAGTGATTGGTGGAGATAAGGAGATTATTAGGGATTTAGGAGTAATTATGGGGGATTTGGGAACTAATAAAAAATTTTCAATTTTCAATTTTCAATTTTCAATTGAAAAGATGGAAGAAGAAATCGAGAAAAATAAAATAAATTTAAATAAATTTATAATTTTTAAAAAAAAGAAGGCAAAGGAATTTAATTGGGCGAGAACGGTGGCTAGAAGAGTAGAAAGAAGAGTGGTGACTTTGTCAAAAAAACAAAAAATTGATGAAAATATTTTAAAATATTTCAATCGATTGTCCGATTATTTATTTGTTATAGCTTTAAAAAATAATTAAATAAAAGTGAATTAGGTGTAATTCCTAAACTGTGCCGCAACGGTTATAGTCCGAGCCATAAAACTTTCGAGCATCCCGCAGTGACGGGGCTGGGTTTAAAAATCCCAGAAAGAAAAAATTATGAAACAAGAAATTGGTTTTTCGTCAGAAAAAGAAAAAAAATATTTAGAAAGA
>CAZRPX010000005.1:8900-10484 GCA_964602085.1 uncultured Gammaproteobacteria bacterium | reverse complement strand
TGACAATGGAGATATTATTAGTCGGAGTGAATTGGAAAATTATATGTACGGAGTAATGACGGGAGTAAAAGTTGAACAAAGCTTTGGTTGTAGCGCAACTACAACCGTTGGAAGCTTTGGAGAAAAGGTTGGTTACTATATTGTTGGAGCTGGAGAAGTTAAATATGGAAAGATTCCAGAAGGGTTTAAGGAGTGTAAAAAATGTGGTTGTTGGTATTTTGGAGATAAGTGTCCATTTTGCTAATGATGTATTTAGATATATTTATTGATGTGTTTAGATATATTATTTTTGAGTCAATATAAAGAATGCAGATTTGTTTAGGACAATTCTGTCCCAGCCGTATTGTTTAAATTTAGCCACGATTTCTTCTCCATTGTCGGTTATTTTTAGTCGGGAAGGTTTTTCTATTCCTAGATCTGAATAGTAAAAAGAATCAGCAAGTAAAAAACAATTTTCTTTGGCAACTCTGGTAATTGAAGCTAAAAAATCATCAGGAGTAGAGGTTCGGTCATATTTTGGGCCCTCACAAGACCAGGTTATTCCACCCTGAACTGAGATAAAAGTATCAACTGAATTATCTTTAAATAAACTTAATTTACTCCAATTATCTTTGACTAATTGAACCCCCGGGTGGTGGTAATTTAGAGGAAGAGTGTTTTGATAATTATCATCAACACCAATAAATGTGGTTTGGGGAAATTCTTTTGAATATTGCAATAGGGCAATGGCTTGACCACTACCTAAGTCGACAACAACCCGAAATGGTCCTAATAAATCTTCTCGAGACCAACCTTCAATGGTTCGGTTGTCATCTTTTAAACGACTTGGTCGGATTACTTTGTTTTCATCATCAATAAACTCATCATAAAATAATTGTTGATCGTAATATTTTTTGTCACGGTTAGTAATCCAATTTTCGTTTTTTTTAATAAAATAATTACCATTATTATCACCAGTTGGAATCCAAATTTTTTGGTTGACTTCGATAATTTTGGCGGTTTTTGATTCTGATCTTAAATATTGGCTACCTTGACTTTGAGATTCAGCAATTTCTACCATTTATAATTATTGTTTGTAACAATTGATTTTAACATTTTGACCTAGTTTTAGTAGTTGATTTTATCTAGATAAAAGACTAAATTGAGTTACCTTTATAAAAATGCCTTATTAATAAAAATGATTAAACAAGACAGACTGAAAGTTGAGTTGTTAAGTAGTACTCAAGATCCAGAACAAAATGTGGTGGCGGCGATCAGGCAATGTTATAGTCAAGTTGGGGCAAAAGAAATAAAACAAAAAACCGACAAGGAAACGAGAGAAAGATTGATTAGACAAGTAATAAATTCAGGTCACACTTCTACTCTAGAACATGCGTCTTTTACTTTTTCAATTGAAGGCGTTAGTCGGGTAACAGAAATTCAATTGATTAGACATCGAATTGGTTGTTCTTACTCAATACAATCTGGGCGATATGTCAAAAGAGGTAACGCTCAATATGTAATACCACCAGCAATTTTGGGGGGTGACAAAAAAATTTTAAAGAAAGTTAGAGACCATTTTGACAATACTCAAAAACTTTATAA
>CAZRPX010000005.1:7218-8800 GCA_964602085.1 uncultured Gammaproteobacteria bacterium | reverse complement strand
CAAATTAAAAAACTCAAAGATTATCTTGATCAATTGGAAATAAAATCCTTTGTAACTTGTGAACATACTCGAGATTTACCGGTGGGAAAATTGATAGAAACTACTTTGAATGGTGGAGAAAAAATTGATCCTTTGTCATTGCAAATTTGTTTTACTGCAGACAGAAGGGATCATTACCAAAAAGTTATTAAACCAGCACTTGAAAGAGGTGAGTTTGTTATTTTGGATCGATATTATGGTTCAACTGTGGCTTACACTGATGACAATATGAAACAGATAATGTTAGATTTTAATCAGAAAATAGTTCCCAAGGCTGATTTAACTATTTTTTTAGATGTTGATCCACAAATGGCAATGAAGAGAATTGGGGATGGCCGATCGACTAAAACGATTTTTGAAAGGTTAGAAACGTTAACTAAAAGTAGAGAGTCTTACTTATGGTTTTGTGAAAAAATCAAAGAGACTGTCGTTGTGGTTGATGGAAACAAGGATGTCGATATTATTCATTTAAATATTTTAAAAAAATTAAAAAGCAAAAAAATTCTATGAATGGAATCCAATTAATCGCTGGATCGTCGCATCCAGTGTTAGCCGAAAAAATTTCAAAAAAACTAAAAATACCATTAACTCCAATCGTAATAAAAAATTTTGCCAATGGAGAGATTTATGTCCGAGTCGAAAAAAAAGTTAGAGGTGATGATATTTTTATTATTCAAACAATGGGCGGGGGTGTCAACGATACTTTGATGGAAACCTTAATTATGGTTGATGCTTTAAAACGATCTTCAGCCGGTAGAATTAATTTGATTTGTCCCCAACTATGTTATTCAAGGCAAGACAGAAGAACCAGGTCACATGAACCAATAACTTCTAAACTGGTGGCTAATTTATTAACAAAAGCGGGGATTGATCGTTTAATTACCGTTGATTTACATGCAGAGCAAATTCAGGGGTTTTATGATATTCCACTAGATCATTTATTTGGATATCCGCTGATAGCTAAGATGATTTTAAAAGAAAAATATAATGACATTGTAGTGGTATCTCCAGATATTGGAGGTGTCAAAAGAGCAAATAAATTAGCTGATTTATTGGGAGCTCCAATTGCCATAATTGATAAGATAAGAAAAGAACATAATAAGTGTGAGGTGGCTCATTTGGTTGGTGACGTTAAAGGGAAAACGGCAATTTTAATTGACGATATTATTGACACTGGTGGATCGATTTGTGGAGCCGCTGATACTGTAAAACAATTTGGGGCAAAAGAAATTATTATTTGTGCAACTCATGCTTTGTTAAATGGTGAAGCATCAAAAAACTTGGAGAAATGTAGTGCCACAAAAGTAATGTTGCTCGATTCGGTTCCGATTCCAAAAGAAAAAAGAATTAAAAAAATGGAAATAATTTCTTTAGCAATATTATTAAGTAAGATAGTCTCGAGGGTCCACAATGAGGAGTCGTTAGGGGAGCTTTTTAAATGGGAAGAACAGCATAAATTGTTGTAAAAAATATGATATTAGAGCCCATTTTTGGTGGGCAAACAAAGTTATATATGTTATAAATAAAAAATGGATAAACAAAT
>CAZRPX010000005.1:0-7118 GCA_964602085.1 uncultured Gammaproteobacteria bacterium | reverse complement strand
TATAGAAAATTTAGCGATTGAAAGAGGTAAAAAAATACTTGGAGTCGAGCATTTAAATGTTCAGCCATATTCTGGTAGTCCAGCAAATAGCGCTATCCAAATGGCCTTGTTGGAGAGGGGTGATAAAATTTGTGGTTTAAAATTGTCGGCTGGTGGGCATTTGACTCATGGTCATCCAAAAATTACATTTTCAGGGAAATTTTTTGAAAGTGTTCAATATGATGTCGAAGAAGACGGACGAATAGATTATGACAAACTCGAGCAACTAGTATTACAAGAAAAACCAAAAATGATTATGGCGGGAACAACCGCCTATCCTTATATTTTAGATTTTAAAAGATTTGGAGAAATTGCTGATAAGGTGGGAGCATGGTTGGTAGCGGATATATCACATATAGTTGGATTAATTGTTGGTGGAGTGCATCCTAGTCCAGTATCAGATGTCCATTTGATTATGAGTACGACTCACAAAAGTTTGAGGGGGCCACGAGGAGCATTTATTGGGATTACTAAAAAGGGATTAGATAAATCAAAAGAATTGTTTGGTGATGAAGTGGAAATTATCAAAAAAATTGATAGAGCGGTATTTCCAGGGCTACAAGGTGGCCCTCATGAAAATAATATTGGGGCATTGGCGGTTTGTTTTGAAGAAGCAAGTAAGCCAGAATTTAAGATTTATGCATCTCAAATAGTTAAAAATGCTAAAGTGTTGGCTGATACTTTGAGAAAAAATGGTTTAAAAGTTTTTGGGACAGAAAATCACTTGATGGTAGTCGATGTGGGGTTGGAGAGAGGAAAAGACATTGCTATAAAATTGGAAGAAAACGGAATCGTTTGTAATGCGAATACTATTCCTCATGAACAGGGGAGCCCGTTTAAGCCATCGGGAATTAGACTTGGAACTCCGGCCATGACGACTAGAGGTTGGAAGGAAAAGGAGTTTGAAGAGTTAGGGAACAGAATGGCAGGGATAATAAAAAGCTAATTAGCTAATAGTGAGTAGTTATTAGTTATTATTTCTTTTTAAAAAACAGAATTAAGGTAGAAGTGGTGATGATAAGCCCAAGATATTGGAGAAGTTGAGGCCAGAAGAAAATATGGATTGTCGATTGTGGGTCGTCGATCGTCGAAGGCAATGCCCAAGCATTGGCCCAATTGTTGGCAAGAAGATGATTTTTTAAAAAAACGGGCTTTAGGCCATCAAAATAAAATGCGAGCCAACCTTTTGAATAACTTTGGGGATAAAAAATATATTTTGAGTTTGTAACTGGAGACAAATTATTTTTTTGATAAATAAGATTGTTCAAATTAAACGGATATAGCTTAACATAGTTAATTTGATTAAGGCTTGGGACTTGTTTAAGGGGAGAGGTATCAAAAATAATATTAATACCGGGTTGAAAATCTTGAGTTTCATGGGCTGGAATTATTAACCAGACAGTACTATTTTGAGTAGATTTTTCTAATTTAGTGTCAAAATATTTGTGTCGAGAATTTTGAGAGACGGCACTAATTTTAGTGGGGAGACCAGAAAGATGTTGATAATTTACTTCGACTAAGTAGTCCTGGTTGAGTTTGGCGTTGGGGAAATTGTAAACAGTAAGAGGTGAGTCTTTGGATGGTAGTCCAATGTTATATTCTAAGTTGGCTGAATTATCAATTGAAAATGAGGTGGCTTGGTTTTGGCTGGTTATGGTAATTGACGAAGAATCTTTGTCAACGGAAAAATCTTGTTCAGTGGTGAGCCGGTTGGTAAAAAGATTGATAAAAGGAAAAGAATAATTTGGTTTGTCAGAATTAATATAATTACTAAATTGAGAGTAGGCGGGGTCGGAATAATAGAAATTGAAATTATTAACCGAAACAGGATCGGTGACTAAATATTTATGAGTAATATAAGGAGTCTGATAAACAGTTATTTGACCAAATTGGCCGATTTTTTGAAGTGAAGAATTAGTCGCTAAAAGATCTTGGGTTTGAATTGCCAGATTATTATATATTTTTTCATCTGGGAAAAAGATATTGTTGTCAAAAATAACATACTGAATCGAATATTTTTGAAAAATTCTATTAAGTTCGTTGGAATCATTTTTTTGAAGCGCAGTTGAGATTTCCCAGTAATATTGTTCATTATTTAAATCCCAAACATCAAAAGCCCGATCTAAAATTGGTTGTTTTATCCCATACCAAATAAAACCAGAGCCCTTTATGCCAAAACGATAATTAGTCCAACCCCAAAATGAGCCTTGAGGTAAATTGGCAATTCTTCCATTAGGATTTTGTTTTTTAAAAAAATCAAAAAGCTGAAAATATTCTGTTGGAATATTTTTTCTCATATCTGGAGAAATATAATTACCTTTAAAGCTGGGGTACGACAAAATAAAAATTAAGAAAATAGTAAAAACTGAAAAATATTGGTTAAATTTAGAAGGTATTTTTTCGATTAAAATGGCAATCAAGCAACTAAAAGAAAAAACTGCAGGAGTAATAAATTTGGTAAAAGGGGACCTAAAAATTTGATTGACTAAGGGGATTTGACGAAGCAAAAAATTGATTTGTGAAAAAATTGGGACTTTGGAGAGGAGAGCAATGGCCGATAAAATAAATAATCCGAAAATAAATTTTTCAAAAAGTTTTTTATTTTTTTTAAGAATTAAAGTAATAAACCCCAAAAAAGCCCAAAGACCAAGCATAACGCCAGAAAATGTAGGAATGAAATAAATAAAATAATTTCGCCAGATATTCATAAAATAGGCATTGTTTTTGGGAAAATCAAAATAATAGCCTCTTAGGAGAAGGAAATCTACAATTCCTCCACGAAAATAGTTTCTTAAAAAAGTTTCATCATTTGACATAAAATTACCAATACCGTTTGTTGGATTGTTGAGGTTGTTGACCAGAAAATAAACCATGGGTAACAGCCAAAAGGAATTAATTAAACCAATTTTAAATAGAGTCGAGAAAGATTTGGGTTGGATTATAAAAATAATAAATAAAGACAAGAGGTAGACAACAAAAATTGTTTGGACATAAAAACTAGGGATAGCAAGTAAATTTAAAATCAAAAGTTTACCAAGTTTTGAAGTTGTTGGGGTTTGAAGATAATCTATTAAATAAAATATTAACCAAGGGAAAAATCCCCAAAAGCAAGAAAAAGTTTCCAGTGGGGCCCAAAAATTTTGGACTGAACCAAAAGAAAAAAGGTAAAATAAAGAAGCGATGAATGATGTTTGTGATTTAAGTTTAACTGTTTTTTTTAAGCCGAAATAAACACCAAATGGGCCCAAAAAAATCATGGCAAAATGCCAAAAATAACGAATAAAATTTGTAGGTAAAATTAAAGTGAAGGGTAAAATTATTAATTGTCGAATTAAATCGGTGCTATGTGCCATCCCACCAACCAAACCTAATCCTTGATATGATTGCCAGACAGCCGAAAATGAGCGACCTAAATTCATCCCGATATTAAGTTCGGGCATAAGGTTGTCCCAACCAGTCAAAAAAGTATTTGGAGTGTAGTTTTTAAAACAAAGAAAAAGAGTGACAAAAAAAAGAACTAGCGGATAAAAGTGTTTTTTGACGTTAGAAATTATATTCACTAATTAGATTATACTTGAGCGTTGACAAAAGACCCAACAGTAATCTTGGTTGGTTTTTTGATACCACGAATATAATGCCAAAGTGACATTATGAAATGATTTGGTAAAACTGAAATAATTACTATTTGTAGAATATTGATTAATATGGCTATTAAACTTGGGTAAAAGCCATTATTGATAGCTCTTAATCGACTTTTTAAAGTAATCCAAAAAGTTTTTTTAGGATTTTGATGTGAAAGACTGGTAGAAAGTTGACGATAAAAATAAAGATTGTCGCTAAGGTTGGCAAACTGACCAAATTTTAATAAATTAAAATATAGGTCAACTTCTTCAGCGGAAAATTTTGAAGGTGAATACCAACTAAATTTTTTGGGTAAAAGGGTTCGGTTAATCATCATATATCCTTGTTGAACAGGGACTGCCCAAAAAATCATATTATTGATTTGTTTGCTGGTGGTCGGGAATTTTTTTTCGCCAATTATTTGGTTATTTTCGTTAATAATTGTACATTGGCCACCAACAAGAACTGTTTTGGAGTTATTTTTAAGAAAGTCAACTTGTTTTTGAATCCGGTCGGGAGTAGAAATATCGTCTGAATCCATTCGGGCAATATATTTTCCTTTTGCTTGAGAAATAGCAATATTTGAAGTTAAACTAACACCGAGGTTTATTTTGTTTTTGAGAGGAATAATCCGGTTATCTTTTTTTGAAAAGGATTTTATAATTTTCCAAGAATTATCGGTGGAAGCATCGTCAACAATAATAAACTCAAAATCAATAAAAGTTTGGTTTAAAATACTTTCAATAGCCTCAATCAAATGAATACCTGGGTTATAAACAGGCATAACAATTGAAACTAGTGGTTTTTTGATTGATGATTTCATAATCTTTTAATTTCGTCCTTTTGGACTCATCAGACCCGACACACATCGGATAATTAGAAGAGAGCAAAAAGAAGATTTAAATTGGCGTGAGCCAAAATAAAGAGCTTCTTTTTGCTCTGGGGTTTGCGAGTTACCTGACAGTCATTTGTTTGTAATCAACAAACTGTACCTGATTAACAAGCTTCTCAAAGGGAATCATGTCCATCAGGTTGTTGCTGACTACTGCCAGAGCTAAGTCTTGGTGAATATCCAAATTGCCGTTGTTGATCTCGGTAAAAATCCTGTTAAGGTCTTTACTGCGATATTCAATATCGGCAACGGGGCGGAAGACAATTTCCCAGTCTCTAATTGAGATTTGATAGTTGCCTTCTTCAAACATGACAAGATAGCCATATTTGCTGTTGGGGATGTCACCAAGAGTATTAAACCCGTGGCTAAAAACCGTAGCTTCGAACCCTTTGGGAACTGTAAAACTTATCAAAAACCAAGTGTTTTGAACTTGATTCAGTTCAGTTTTAGTCAGTTCTTGCCAGGGGTCGGTCTTGGCAGGGTATAGGTATTCTCGAGCACTTGCGGTCCATCGGTATCCATACTCTTTGGAATCTAACTTCTTAAGAATATTAATACCTTCGTTACCAAAGACTTGTGCAAATGGTTCGATGCTGGTTGGAGCGGTAACAGTCGTTTGAGTAATTGTCGGTTTATCGTTGACAATTCTGGTCTTTTGCTCGACTGCAGCAACTAACTCTTGATTCTTTTGAGCCAAGGTTTGGTTTTGCTGTGTCAACGCGGCAGTGTTGTCTTCAAGTTTTTCAACTTTAGACTCTAGAGCCGTTTGCTTTTCGACAGCAGCAGTCAACTCTTGATTCTTTTGAACCAAGGTTTGATTTTGCTGTGCCAGGGCTGCTGAGTTGCTTTCAAGTCTTTCAACTTGTGACTCAAGGGCCGTTTGCTTTTCGACATAATCAACAACTTTTGGATAGATGATTATTGCCAAAATCCCGATGAGAGCAATAACAAGCAAGATCCACCAAATGGTGTTTTTTCTGGCTTCTTTGGCTTGCCTCGCTTTATCAGCCTCTATTTCCAGATCAGGTTTTTCGTTGTCATCAAAATCCGGAATAATGGCGTCGCGGGGCATGGTGTCGGTGGGGAAAAGAGAATCTTTGTCGTTGTAAAGAAACTGAGCTCCGCAATTATTGCAGAAACTAGGCTTGTGACTTTGTTGGAGTTTCCCACAGAGCTTACATTTGAAGTAATGAGCATTCCTTGACATACCGATCTCCTTTCTGGTTGGGCCTGCACTTTTCGGTGCTTTCCTTTAGTTTTTCGCTATGGATCTGCATGCCGGTGCTTCCCTGACCATGGCCGTTAGTAACAGTGACTATATAAAAAATGGGTTACCCCATTTGTAACTCGCAAATTGTTAAAGGACAGTGAATTTTTTTAAATTCAAAACGCGTTGTTTTGATATAAAAATTTTCACTTTGTTAAAGTTTGATACTTTTTTAGTATCGGGTGGATTATAGCGTATAAGTGTTAAAATGTCAAGATTATAGGACAAAAAACACCCCGACTAATTTGTCGGGGTGATAAAATAATTTTTTATTTTATTTTCGAGGTTCAAAATCTTCAATAATTTTGAATACCTCTGATTTAGCTTGTTTGTTAGTATCTATAGCTATTACTTCAGCTAATGTTTGGTATCTTCCTTTTATCTGTCTTTGCTGTTCAGTAGCTGGAATATAACATTGATCATCTCTGTCAAAACTGTATGACATAAAATTTTCTCCTTTTATAAATTGTTAATGGATTTTTTAATGACGATTAGTATAACATGGAAAAAATTAGTGTCAAGATTATGGGACAGAAAAATAAAATTTCTAAAGTCTAATTTCTAATGTCTAAATAAAACTATACTATTTGGTTTAAAAATTTTTTTAAGTCGGATTGATAGTTTGGACTGCGAAGTGCGAGGGTTATGTTGGCTTGAAGCCAGCGAAGAGGATCACCGGTTGTTAGCCAGTCTTCGTCATTTTCGAAGGACTGGGTTAAAACTATGCCTTGTTTGGCGAGGGCGTTGCTGGCGTCAGTAAACCAAAGCTCGCCATCGCGAGATAATCCTTGCGACTCTAGAAGTGGAAAAACTTTTGGGGTAACCAAGAAGCGACCACCTTGAGCCATAGTTGATGGAGCTTGATCAGCTGGGAGTTTTTCTAACATAGCTGATATTCGATTTGGGTATTTAGAATCCTCTTGGTATTGAGCTGACCCATAGCGAGCAATTTCATTTATACCGACATCTTTGACACCGATAATTTCGTCTGGTTGATATTTTTCGAAAGTAGCAATCATTCGACTTAAGAATTGACCTGGAGTTGGCTCAACGGTTAGATCGTCGCCATACATGTAGATAAAATGATTTAGACCGACAATTTTTTTGGCACTTAAAAGAGGAGACCCAGTACCGTATGGAAAATTTGGATTTTGTTCAATAAATGTTAGTTTGGCTTTTGACCAAATATTTTTTAGGCTATCTAAGTATTCGAGTTTGTTATTGTCAGTCAGATATTTTTCTAAATCAGCATCAGGAGAGAAATATTTTTCCAAAGAATTTTCACCCAGTCGATGAACA
>CAZRPX010000004.1:0-16537 GCA_964602085.1 uncultured Gammaproteobacteria bacterium | reverse complement strand
ACTAAATAAAGGCATTATGTTTGGATTCCAAATAAAATTAGAATATTTAATAACGACTGGAGAGATAGCAAATAAAAAGGATGAGATAAGGGCAGTTTTTTTGTCAAACCAACGATTACCAATAAAATATATTAAGTAAACAGTAAAAATATTTAATAAAGCAATAAAAACAGCGGGGCCGACTGGGCTAAAATTGGCAACTAGTAATGAGGGGGCAATTAGATAATAGAAAAATGGGCCTAAATACATATTGCCAATACTGGTTTGTGGACCTATAAAAAATAAATTAAAACTCTTCCAAAAATCTTTTATAATAACGACATCACGACCTTGGTCACCAAGAAATTCCATATAGTCGGCTATTTTGTAAAGACGTAAGAATGATGCGATAACAAGAATGATAATAATTAACCAGTTTTTTTGGAAAAATTTTTTAAACATGTTTGAAATTAATTTTATACCAAAGACCAAAGAGGTCGGAAAAACTTTTTAAAATAACTTTAATGTTTCGACCAGTAGCTTTGCCTTCAACTCGAGGATAATGATGGACACCTAATTCGACAATTTTAAAACCTGCCTTTTTTGATTTAATTAGAAATTCACTACTAATAAAAGCACCTCTTTCGGCTTCTAATTTAGGTATTTTTTCAATTACACTTTTTCTGATTAATTTAAAGCCACAATCGATGTCAGTTACTTTTAGTCCAAAGAGGATAAAAACAATTATTTCCCATATTTTTGACGTTAAAATAGTCGCTTTGGAAACTTGTCGGGATAAATAATAACCAATAACAATGTCAGCTTTGGTTTTTTGCTGTTTATCAATAAATTTAGTTATTTCTTCAAAATCAAATTGACCGTCTGAATCTGTAAAGGTAATCCAATCATATTTTGCATTGTATAAACCGCTTTTTAAGGCAGCACCATAACCACGATTTGGATTATGAGTAATTATGCTAATTTCTTTTGGGTATTCTTTTTTTATTTGTTCAATTACTTTAGCTGTATTGTCTTTGGAGCCATCATTGATTAGAATTATTTCCCATTTTTTGGCGACTTTTTTAAGCACCTTTACTGCCTTAGATACGGTATTTTTAATATTTTTTTCTTCGTTGTAACAGGGGAAAAATACTGATAGTTCTTCTATTTGGTATTTGTTCATAATAAATGAGTATATCAATTATTATTCTTAAAAGTATTACTATAGATAGCTTGCTTGACAAAATATAATGTATCCTATATAATTCCCTATAATTAAATATTAAAAATATTTTATGATGCAGGTAAATAAAAAAATAAACAAGAAACTTTTGAATATATTGGTGGCTGGTTTTTTGGGTCTTGTTTTGATAAATCCAGCCCTTGTAAGAGCTGATTCATATTCTAATGATGACCAAAAAACTATAACTATCGATAAAAAATTAAGATCATTGGCTGATTCAAAATATGTCGATAATATTTCAAGTTCGACTAAAATTTTTAGCAACGGCGAATTGATTGAGTTTTTTGTTAAAGTAACTAATAGTGGTGATACTAATTTAAAAAATATTAAGGTAACCGACAATTTACCTCCCTTTTTAAAATTAATATTTTATCCAGGTACTTATAACTCAACCGATAATAAACTTGAATGGACAATCGATGAATTGAACGCTGGTCATTCACAAGAATTTTTAATCAGAGCAAAAATTGATAAAGCTAGTGAAGTAAAAACTTTAACAAAAGAAACCAATGTGGCTCAGGTTAGAGTTGACGAACTTGGTGCTCGAGATGATGCTAGTTATTACATCTTAAATAAGGGTACAACTATTGTGCCAGACGGTAAGGGTGAAATTATTATCCCTGTGACTGGTAGTAGTACTTTAATCTTAGAAACTATTGGAGTAATTAGTGTGGGCTTGAGCGGTTTAGCTTTGAGAAAAAAGATTAGAGGGTTCTAAGTAGCAAAACAAACAACAAATCCCCTACCGTCACGGTGGGGGATTTTTGGTTATTTAGTTATTAGTCGTAAACTCATCACTAAGGCTGGAGAGTAACGATCAGAAAAATTTAGATCAGCACCAAACCAAGGATCGTGAATTTTGTAGTTACCATTGCTTCCACTAATAATTACAATAAAATGCATACCGGCAACATTGGACATTTTTACTTGAGCGATTACGTAGCGTCCGGCTTGGAGTTCACTGTCTATAGATCCACTATTGTAGGCTATCTGTTTATAGGTATAACCTGAAGGTGGGTTTGGTGTGCCCATATAGGCGGTGTTTCCCCAAAAATTACCAGGATTGGCTGCGTACGCTGATGGACTAATATCTGAGCCGAGTTTTTTGAAAACCATAGAAATACTGTTGATATAACAACCGACAGACCCAATTGTGTCTTTTGAATTACCAATGTATTGGCTACACCAACGTGGGTCTCTTTGTGAATAAAAATTACCATCGCTACCTCCTCCCGGGGTTGAACCAAGACAGGTGCTTCCACCAACCGAGCTTGAGAAGTTACGCAAGGAAGCCAACTGAGACTGAGCCTCGGCTAACATTTGTTGATATTTCTTCTCGTCATTTTTGGTCGTTTCTAACAAATTATTTTTAGAAATTTTTTGACTATTTAAGCTAGCTTTTTGTGAGGCCAATGTTTTTTTTAGTATTTCCAACTCGTTTTGTTTTTTTTCTTTAGCTGTTTTTTGTTTATCATAATTTGCCCGAACAGTTTCCATATTTATCAAACTATTTTGACTGTTTGTTTGTAAGGTAGAAACATAACGATGTTGTTTTAGAAAATTGTTTAAAGTCGATGAAAACAAATAAGCAAATGAGGGAATTCTTTTTTGGAGTTTATAGTTTTGAACTGTTTGATTGATATAGATTTCAGATAAGTCATTGATCTGAGTTTCTAGCTTACCAATTTCTATGGTTAAACCATTAATTTCTCCTTCTAGGGTTTTTATTGAGGTTTCTGTTTGATTGATTTTTAATAGAGTAAGTTGGTATTGAGAATCAAGTAGTTTAATTTGGTTAGCAAGGGTGTTTTTTGAATTACTTAAATCCTTTAATTTCTGGATATATTCGTTGATTTGTTTTTGCAATTCTTCACTGCTCAATGCGTGAACATCGACAGAAGAAAATATAACTATAAACGCCAAAAATAAAACAAAAACTTTTTTAATTAACATTAAATTAAAATTTGATATACCTTCTAACCCCGATCAAGCTAGAGAAAAATCCAATTATAAGGCCCAAGAGAAGTTGGGCCAAGATTACTAAGCCATAAAAAGATAGCTCATTTGGAATAAAAACAACTGGTTGAAAGAAGGCATTGATTGAAGTACGAACAAAATAAATTAAGGTTAGAGTTAGAATAGAACCAATAAAACTACCAATTAATCCGTAAAAAATACCTTCAAGTAAGAAAGGTTTTTTGACATAAAATTTTGAAGCACCCAAAAGACGACTAATTTTTATCTCATCTTTTCGATTGGTTGTTTTCATCCCAATAATGGTTGAGACCGAAAAAAAACTTATAATAAAGACGATGATGGTTATGATAAAACCAGATCTTCTAATAATATTTGTCCAATCTAAAAGAGAATTAATTACATCTTTTTGATAAATTATTTCATCAACTACATTGGTATTGGTGGCATAATTTTGATAAATTTTTTCCAAAGTTTTTGGGTCAGTAACGGTTATTTCAAACGAGGCCGGTAAAATGCTAGCTGTGACCATTTCGGTTAACATGGGATTGTTTTTGTTTTGTTGTTTATAAATTTCTAGGGCTTTTTCTTTGGAAATAAACTTTATTTCCTTGATGTCTTGATAATTGGCCAAATCTTTTTGAAGATTATCAATGTCTGCTTGAGGTAGATCGTCTTTGATAAAAATGGTAATTTCGGGTTTGGTTTCAAAATAAACCAAAACCTTGGAGAGACCAGAATTGACGACAATAAACAAGGAAACTAACATAAAGCTAAAAGTCATCAATATTAAGGCAGTTAAGCTTTGAATTGGAGAACGTCGAATATGATGCCAAGTTGTTTTGGGGTTATTGCTCATGTTTTTTTGAATGAATATCTTTTTTGGCTTTTTTCTGATGACTATTAGAATCGTGTGTAATCTCACCATCTCTAATTTCAATTTGACGTTTGTCAAGAGAATTTACAATTTCTTGGTTGTGGGTGGTCATAATAATAGTGGTGTGATTATTTTTGTTAATATTTGATAAAAGTTTTACTAAGTTCCAAGAATTCTCATTGTCTAGATTACCTGTTGGTTCGTCGGCTAATATAATTTTAGGTTCAATTGCCAAGGCACGAGCTAAAGAGGCCCTTTGAAGCTCCCCTCCTGATAATTGTGAAGGAAAAAGGAAACGACGGTTATTTAAATTTACCTGATTAATCACTTCGTCAATTTTTTCTGATATTTTTTCTTTTGGAAAAGAAACAATATCAAGACTTAGGGCAATATTTTCTTCGATAGATTTGTCCATTATTAATTGATAATCTTGGAAAATAACTC
Source organism: uncultured Gammaproteobacteria bacterium (assembly GCA_964602085.1). Lineage (GTDB taxonomy): Bacteria > Patescibacteriota > Microgenomatia > UBA12405 > UBA12405 > WARW01. The sequence continues at coordinate 12,020 of CAZRPX010000004.1, read as the reverse complement.
CAATTTTTCTCCTAATAGTATCTATTTCTTGTTTTGTACCAAGTGATAAATTGATATCATCAACCATAATTTCACCGTTGGATGGTTTAATTTGATTTAAAATTAATTTTAATAAAGTTGATTTACCGGCACCAGAAGGCCCAACAACGAAAACAAATTCCCCTGGCTCAATAGTAAAATTGATATTTTTTAGAGCACTTATTACCCCAAAATTTTTATCAACATTATTAAAAACTAATTTCATCTTTTTATTTATTCTAATATCTTAATACTACCAACATCCATAAACCAACCAGCTTTGTTTGAATCATTAGTTTCACCCTTGACTTCGACTTTTTTGTCAACAAACAAATCTAAATCAACAACCGATGAAGTGAGAGCGGCATTTTGACTCTTACCACCTTCACGAATAAGGGTATGAGTCCCCTCACCGTTGACCCCACCTAATTTTATGGTTCCCATAGCGCTGTCACTAAAATTTTTTGATAAATTTCCATAAGTAACCCCGACTTTGACTTCTTCTCCTTCGATAATTTTGGCCGCCTGTTTCGTATTTGTATCAGTAATTTCTGAATCGAGAACTGGAACTTTAGTTGGTAAAACTCGCGAAATTATAAATCCAAAAATTATGGCGATAGGGATAATAATAAAATAAGTTTTATTTATTTTTTTGGGAACTTTTAAGTTAGGTACAGAATTGTTGGTAATAGTTGGATTGGTGGCTAAATTTGGGATATCCATATTTGGTTTATTGGCTAATTAATAATTTATAAATTGTTGATAATTCAGTATAGCAAATTAGAGTATAGTCGTCGATATATTTTTTAAAAAAAAAGCTCCGGAAGAAATGTAAAATAATTGTGCTAATTATTAGCGTTATTTTATATCTTCAAGAGCATTTTATGGTGGACATTTTATTTTGTTAGTTTTTGAGAAATTGCTGGTTTATTGATATATGATTCGAACGATTTCTTTAAGACAGTGGTATAAAGAAAAGATACCTGAACCTATACAGACTAAGATCGTAATTGTGTTTATTGGTATGAAGAACAACAGGATAGGAAAGAAACCAAGAACACAAGGAATAAGGTATCTTGTCCAAAGATGATTTAAACCATCCTTTATCAGTTTTATGATATACAGGTGGGTTACTCCAGCGAAGGCAGACAGAATAACAAAAACCAAGAAGATAAGGTACTCAATTGATTTTTCCATATTATTACCCTTTCTGCTATATCATTAAATTTATCTAATGATAGGCTTTCTAAACATTTATATAATGTACAGAAAGCCGACCATTAGACAGAAAACTAACAAAAATATTAAGGTACAGTTTTAAAAATATATTAAAGCTAAATTAAAAATTTTTTAAAACTGAAATATTATAACATACAACGGAATTTATCGCAATTTTAGAGATTCGGAAATAAATTGTTGAAAAGATTTATAGTCTTTGTCGCTAGGGATAAATACCCATTGTTTGTTGATAAATATACTTGGATGATAGATAACCCCATTTTTTGAATTTGTACCGATAGGGATATCAATTTTATTTAAGGTTAATTTGGGAATGTTTTCCCCTACTAGGGTTAAAATATTTAAGATGTCTTTATCTAATATGTCTTTAATTATTTCTTTATCCCAAAAATTGTAAAGCTCGTGTAAATTTAGATTTTTATCGATAAATTGTCCTGTTTTTACTTTATTAAGAATTGCTTCAACTAATAATTGTTGACGTTTGGTTCTAGCAAGATCAGTCCCACCAGCAGATACGGTTTCACCGCCTTTTCGGGATCTGACAAATTCGGTAATATTGGAAGAATCTAAATGAACTAAGCCGGATTTAAACTCTACGGTCTTATATTTTGGAATATTCGAATCTGGGTTTTTTATATACTCAGGATTGGGATATTGAGAGTCGATAAAACCATTATCCAAAATAAGATCAACTCCACCGATTAAACTAACAAACTTAATCAGATTTTCAGTAGTAAAAATAACTACATGGTCAATTGGCTGACCAGTTAACTGTTGAAATTTATTTTTTATAAATTGTAACTGGTTTGGTTCTAGTTGAGATAAGGGGTAAATTTCGTTAACTTTGGAGTTAATATCATAAAACCAAAGGTCTCTAGGAATTGAGGTAGTATTAATTTTTTGATTTTTAAGATTTAGAGAAACAAACATAATAGTATCCGTTACGCTCGTTTTTTCTAGTAAATCATCGCGCTTGTCTAAACCTAAGATAACAAAATTAACCACCTCTTTGTCTTTATATTGGTTGTCTTTGTTTATATATAAAAGAGTATCTAAAATATAATGGGGTGATTTATCCAAAGATAGGGATATTTTTTGGAAGAGAAATAAGGTAAGGGATAAAGTTAAGACAACTAAAGACAGAAATACTAAAACAAATGATTTAAAAATTTTTGACATGTTACAATTTTAACTCTGATTCGATAAAGGCATCAAGGTCTCCATCTAAAACCGAAGTAGTGTCTGAAGTTTCATATCGAGTTCGTAAATCTTTAACCATTTTATAAGGATGTAAGACATAAGATCGAATTTGTCTTCCCCAACCAGCGACGATATTTTCCCCTTTAATTTCTTGTTTTTCTAGATTTTGTTTTTCTTGTTCGAGGGACCATAATTTTGAAGTTAACATTTGCATGGCAAGTTCTCTATTTTGTTCTTGACCTCTTTGGCTTTGACAAGCGACGCTTATACCCGTGGGTTTGTGAACCAAGCGAACGGCAGTAGAAACTTTGTTAACATTTTGACCGCCATGTCCACCGGCTCTGTATGCAGAGAATTCAATATCTTGGGGATTAATTTTAAAATCAGAATTATTGATAAGAGGAACAACTTCGACTTTGGCAAAAGATGTTTGCCGAAGCTGGTCAGCATTAAAGGGAGAAAGTCTCACCAGGCGATGGACACCAGCTTCTTTTTTTAGATAGCCATAAGAATAATTTTGGCTTATTTTAAAATTGACCGATTTGATACCAGCTTCTTCTCCTGGTGTAATATCAATAACTTCATATTTCCAGTTTTTTCTTTCAAAATAACGAATATACATCCGTTGTAACATTGAAGCCCAATCCATAGCTTCAGTACCACCTTGACCTGAATGAATTGATAATAAGGCATAATTTTGATCATATTTGTTAGATAAATAAGTTTGAAGTTCAAGAGAGGAAATATCTGATTCAATATCTAAAAAAGATGTATTAATTTCAGTATCAAAAGAAGGGTCTGGTTGTTTTGAGGCTTGTTGAATAAAATCTTCTAAATTTAAAATTTTATTTTCTATATTTTTAATATAATTGGTAATTTTTTGGATATCGGAAATTTGTTGAAGTAATTCTTGAGCTTTGGCGGGATTATCCCAAAGGTTTGATACTTGTGACTCGATATTTAATTTGTTCAAATTTTCCAATAAAGAGTCATAATTTAATTTTTTTTTGATTAAATTAAATTTTGTCTTAATTTCGGTTATGGTTGTCATATTAATTATTATCAATGCCTTTAATTAGCTCATCAGAAACATTTTTTATTAAATCCTTTTTAAATTGTTTTATTTGTTTTTGGGGGAAACCATTAAGTTGATCTTTTATATAGTTTGAAGAATTAATAATAAACTGACCGACAACTGTTTGATCAAAATGTTCGAGTTGATATCGGCTTGTTTCTGGCAATTTGGCATATATCTCACCTAATACTTGGCCACCAAAGCTTTCGTTTATTGGTAGAGTAATATTTAATAGAGTGTTTTTTTGACTATTTTTTTGGTCTAAAAAATTTATTAACAAAAAAATCAGCAATAAAAAAAAAGTTAATCGAATAATACTTTTAAAAGTAATTTTTTGAACTTTCTTTTTTTTTACCATAACCTTATTTGGTTAGTTTGCCGGAAAGGAATTCTATGATGGGAGTGTCACCTTGAATACATTTTTGATTTACCGGGTCAAAACCAGTGGGAACTCCTATATTTCCATTTTCTATAATTTCGGGACAATACTGATTGGCTAGATTATATAGTTCAGTCTGATTGTTTCTATTTTTGTAAACCTCTCGGCTGTTTATTTTTAGTTTTTTATCAGTATCATTTTCTTTTATCCATTTTTCGACATTATCACAGTGAGGACAACCTTCTCCCCAATAAAAAACTAAATCTGGATTTTCATAATCTTGACTATTTTGGGGAGGTTTTGATAAAAGATAAAAAACCCCAACTAAAACTAAAATAATAGTTATGGTTGAAATTATTTTTTTAGTCATTTAGTTTTGGTTGTAATTTCTAAAATTTTATCGCCTTGTTGGATCATGTCTAAAACTTCAAGCCCAGAAATTACTTCACCAAAATTTACATACAATGAAGTTAATCCCTGGCATTTTTGAGTAGTTAAACAAATAAAAAACTGGCTATCATTACTGATATTTATATTATTGGCACGAGCTAAACCAATGGTTCCACGGACAAACGGAATATCATTAATCTCTGATTTAATATCACCACCGCCAGTGCCATTACCTAATGGATCGCCTCCCTGAGCAACAAAATCTTGCTCAACTCTATGAAAAGTAAGGCCATTATAAAAACCTTCGTCGGCTTTTTTAATAAAATTAGCCACCGTGTTTGGTGCTTTGTCTTGATAGAGCTTTATAAGAATCTCTCCGTCTTTAGTTTTTAGAGATACGACTGGATTAATATTTACCTGAGTTTTTGAGCCAAGAGTGGCTTCTTCTGATGAGGTTGGAATAGTGTTTAAATTCATATTAGTATTAGTGGTTGACTCTTTAGTGGTACAACCTGAAATTAATAACGATGATAAAACAAAAATAATTAAAGTTGATAGTAAATTTATTTTATTTTTCATATGTTTTATTTTAACAAAATTAGAATTTTTTTATCACCACTGTTTATGTCTTGCTTGTTTTTTGTATCAGGAAAATCGTGAATACTCTTCATCAGTAATGAATATGAATATTTAAAATAAGCACCAAATTGGGTCCCAACATCGTGGACAGTAAATTTTTGTTGGTTATCGTTGTACCCTAAAATAGTCAGATTGTGATAATAAGGCCCTTGTTCTTTAAAATGCTTATTTTCTTGGTAAAGAGTTTTTCCACTTGCCGGAATTATGACAGGAATATCTTTGGCAAGAAATCCTTTAATTTCTTCAACAGTTGGATTGTCGATTATCTGGGTAGAATAACCAAGATACTCATTAGCGATAATAGCCATTTGATCGATATTGACATCGTGACCAAAAGAATATTGATTTTCTACCTCGAAAATTTTTAATAAATCAGACTTAATTGTTTGAATATCTGGAACAGAATTTTTATAATAATAATCAACTGTAAGCAAGGCTGCTTCTTCACAAGCATCTTGCCAAGGTTGATCCCAATTTTTTTCTGGAGCTTGAGGTATAAAGTGTGTTTTTATTAAATGCGAGTCAGGGATACCAGTTGATAAAATTTTTGTTGGTTTAGGAGCAATTGTTTCTTTTAGGTCTTGGACTTTTATTGAGGTCTCGACTATTTTTTGCTCTATTTTGGGAATAATGTTGGTCTTTGGATACAAAATATATGCAATAACCCCAATGGTTATCAAACTAAACGGAATTAATATTTTCCTAAACATGGTTAATTATACGATATAGCCATAATGTACTATAATTTTAAATGATAATTATTGCTAAATTTTGTTTTTGTAGTAGAATAACCGAATGCCAATTTTAAAAGATATTAGAAATGTTGCTGTTATTGCCCATGTAGACCATGGCAAGACTACACTGGTCGATGCTTTGTTGAAACAAACTCATACCTTTAGAGATAATCAAGACGAAATGACAATGGATAGAATTATGGATAGTAACGACTTGGAAAGAGAAAAAGGAATTACAATTTTGTCTAAAAATACCTCTGTTTTTTATGGTAATACTAAAATTAATATTGTAGACACTCCAGGACACGCTGATTTTGGGGGAGAAGTTGAACGAGTTTTAAATATGGTTGATGGAGTTTTGTTGATTGTTGATGCAGCTGAAGGTCCATTGTCACAAACAAAATTCGTTTTAAAAAAAGCTTTGGAATATAAATTGAAAGTTATTTTGATTATAAATAAGATTGATAGAAAGGATCAACAAGTTAAAAAGGTTTTAGCAGATACTGAAAATTTATTTTTATCCTTGGTAGATGATCCAGAATTATTGGACTTCCCTACTATATATTGTATTGGTAGAGATGGAAAAGCTTTTAAACAAATGCCTGAAAGTATGGATGAACCAGCTGATATTAATCCCGTTTTTGAACAAATTTTAGAATCAGTACCTAATGCAGTTAACGACATAGATAAACCATTCCAAATGTTAGTGTCTAATTTTGAAAAGAATGAATATTTGGGTAAATTGGCAGTAGGAAGAATAACTAAAGGTAAAATTAGTAAAGGTATGTCAGTATCTTTGGTTAGTTCAGATCAAAAAACTAAAGGAAATTTTAGAGTAGAAAGAATGTATGTTAATGAAGGAATAAATAAAGTAGAAGTATCTGAAGCTGGATCAGGAGAAATCGTTTATTTGGCAGGGATATCAGCAATTGAAATTGGACAAACTTTGACTGATATTAATTGCCAAGTGGCTTTGCCAATGATTGAAATAACCCCACCAACACTAAAGGCTAGTTTTGGACCAAATACAGGAATATTTGCCAAAGATGAAGCTCGTTTTTTAACCAGTCGTGAACTTAAGGCTAGATTACATGAAGAAGTAGAAACTAACTTAGGGTTGAAAATTGAAGACGATCCAAACGATGCAATCAGGGTACTAGTTTCTGGTAGAGGTGAATTACATTTGGCTATTTTAATTGAAAAATTACGACGTGAAGGTTATGCCATGGAAGTGGGTAAACCAGAAGTAATTTTAAAAACTATTGATGGAAAAATTCATGAACCTTTTAATGAAATGATAATAATTACCCCAGAAGAATATGTAGGAACAATTACGGCTGAATTGGGTAAACGAAAAGGAGAAATGATTGATATGTCGACTGACGATAAAACTGGAACGAGAATGACTTATAAAATAAGCGAAAAAAATGGGTTAGGTTTGAGAAATGCTTTGGTATCGGCAACTAAAGGCACTGTTTCTATAAATACTTTGTTTTTAGGTTATGAACCAAAACAAGAAGATAATAAAAAAGAACGAAATGGAGTCATGATATCTTTTGAAACGGGTAAAGCGTTATCTTTTGGGCTTGACTTAGCGCAACACAGAGGAATCAATTTTATTGATCCTAACGAACAAGTATATGAAGGTCAAATAGTAGGATTAAGACCGGTTGAAGGAGATTTGGAAATTAATATTTGTAAAGGAAAACACTTAACTAATACACGTTCGTCAGGCAATGACGATAATATTGTTTTGGCTCCAGCAGTAAAATATTCAATTGAAGAATCTTTGGATTTTATTAACAGTGATGAGTTAATCGACGTAACACCAAAAAACATTCGAATTCGCAAAAAAATATTAGGTAAAATAGATAGGATTAGAGCTGAGAGACAGAATCGCTGATTTTTTTAGAAATAACCGTCATTTCGGCTGAATTTATTTTTTTTACATTGTTTGGATTGATTCCCCCAACATGGTCATCATTTTCATATTTCGGAATTAGATGAATATGGGCATGGTTGACACCCAACCCGTAAACAACCTTAGAAACAATCAAACAATTAGTGGCAATTTGAATAGCTTGACTTAATTTTCTGGCTGTCTGCCAATAAACATTATATGGTTCAACTTCGTCAACCCATTGATAATGGTTTTTGGGAATAAGTAAAGTATGTCCTAAATTTAAAGGATTAATATCTAAAAATCCTAAAAAGAGGTTGTCTTCGTAGACTTGATAACAAGGAATTTCTTTTTTGATTATTTTACAAAAAATACAATTTTCCATAAAGGAAGTTATCAAGTTATAAAGTAAAAAGTTATAAAGTTATTTGTATCTACAAACATTTAACCATATAATTTAGTTAATTTCTTTGTCAATTTTAGGATAAAGTTTTTTAATAATACTTAAAATTGTTTTTTTGGCATCGTCTAACGGTTGATTGAGGGTGGCGCCAGCCGCAGCACGATGACCACCACCAGCCTTGGTGGCTAGGGCAATTTTTGATAAATCATAATTTTTACTATCTCGAGTCCGCAGACTAATTTTGACAACATTTGGCTGAATTTCCATAAAAACAATAGCTATCTCCCAACCGACAACTGACTTTAACATATTGGCGATTTCAGAATAATTATTAAGAGTTTGAGAACTAAAATTTGAGGTTTGTATTTGATCATAAGAAATTGAGGCGATAGCAACACGGTTCTGGTAATAATTTTCGATTGTGCTCAATAATAATGATATATATTTTAATCTATCGGGTTCGTCGCTATTTTCTAGGTTAAAAACTAAATCAGTAAATTTTGGATATATTTTTGATAATATTGAAGCAATATTAAGAGTTTTATAGTTAGTATTGACATATTTAAACCCACCGGTGTCACTATACAAACCAAGGTATAAACAAGCGGCGATTTTTGGAGTAATTTTTATCTTTTTTAATTGAAATAAATCAAATAGTACTTGACAAGTAGCTGGATATTTTGGCATGACTAAATTAATTTGAGCAAATTTTTCACTACTTTGATGATGATCAATAACAATTGTTTTTAAACTTTTAGGAAATTTAAGGTCACCTAAACGAGTAATTTGTTTTAGAGATGAAGAATCGTTAATTATAAATAAATCAAATTCATTTAAATCTATCTGAAAAATATTTTTTGGGATAATTTTGTCAGTCCCCGGAATTGAAAGTAAATTATTTGGAATTGGATTATCACCCTGAATAACGACAACATCCTTACCAAGATTTCTTAAGACGTGATAAAAAGCCAGAGAAGAACCAACAGAGTCTCCATCTGGTCCGGGATGACAATGAAGTAATATTTTTTTTGAATGGTCGATTTGTTTCCAAATTTTTCTTCCAGTTAATTTTAGGTTAAGCATGAGTATATTTTATCAGCTTGCTGTAAAATAGTTATTATATGATGATAAATACAGAAAGAAATTTTGTAACTACTAAAGAAATATTTGAAAAAGCATTATTAGAAAAATATGCAATTGGAGCTTTTAATGTTAACAATCTAGAACTAATCCAAGCCGTAGTTGAAGCATCAGAAGAAATGAAGTCACCATTAATTTTACAAATTTCACAAGGCGCTAAAAAATATATTAATAATAATTATCTATTGAAATTAACCCAAGGTGCTTTGTTATCTTCAACTATTCCATTAGTTTTACACTTAGATCACGGTGAAAGTTTTGACATTTGTAAAGAATGTATCGATTTGGGGTTTTCTTCAGTTATGATAGATGGGTCAAAACATGATTTCGAAAAAAATATAGAAATTACAAAACAAGTCGTTGATTATGCCCACAAAAAAGGTGTTACTGTCGAAGCAGAACTAGGGAAACTGGCTGGAGTTGAAGATGAAGTATCGGTTAAAATTAACGAATCAATTTATACTGATCCTAATAAAGCTTTTGAGTTTGTCCGAAGGACTGGCTGTGATTCGTTGGCAGTAGCAATTGGAACAAGTCATGGAGCTTATAAATTTGCTAATGAACCGCAACTAGATTTTGAGAGATTAAGAAAGATTAAGAACAAGCTTGGTCATGATTTTCCAATAGTATTACATGGAGCCTCAAGCGTTTTGAGTGATTTAGTTAAATTAAATAATGATTTTGGAGGAAATATTGAAAATGCCTTGGGTGTACCCGAGACTATAATCAGAGAAGCAATAAACATGGGTGTAGTAAAAATTAATGTAGACACCGATTTGAGACTGGCCTTTAGCGGTAGTGTTAGACAATATTTAAGTCAAAACCCAAATGAGATTGATCCGAGAAAATATTTAGGCGCTGCTAAAGAAGGAGTAAAACAATTAGTTAAGTCAAAAATTAGATTGTTTGGGAGTGAAAACAAAGTCAAAATTTGATTAACCAAATTTTGGATAACAACATTTTTTATATTTTTTCCCAGAGCCACAAGGACACGAATCGTTTCGGCCAACGACGGTTTCTTTTTTAATAGGATCATTTGAGGGAGAAAGTGGACTAACTGAGTCTATATTTTCGGCATCGGATTGTGGATTGTTTGTCAGCGAGTCTCCCCTGCCTTCAATAATGTTTTTTGGAGTTTTGGTTTGAGGTGACACGGGTTCAAGCCTAAAAATTTTTCTGGCTAAATTATATTCAAACTGGGCCATTAATTTTTGAAACATTTCATAACCTTCTTTTCGATATTCAACTAGGGGATCTTTTTGGGCGTAGCCTCGAAGTCGAACGCCGTCTCGAAGATCATCTAAAGCAGTTAAATGTTCGACCCATAATGGATCAAGAGTAGAAACAACGGAATACGACAGAATACTATTGGCTAAATCTTGGCCAAACATTTCTAGCCGTGATTGCCAGGCGGAAGTTAATATTTTTATTAAAATATCCACTGGATCATTACTTTTTTCTAAATCTTTTTGAAGGTGACCTCTATCAGTTGAATTTAGGGGTAAAATTTCTGAAAATTCCAAAACTGTTTTTTGACCATCAAGTTTGTTTTCTTCATATGAAGTATTAAGTTTGACAATAGAAACGATTTGATTATTTAGGTATTTAAAAACAATATCTTGATTTAATTTTGGATTATCTTGACCATTTAACAAAATTTGATCTCTTAGCTTGTAAACAATTTGTCGTTGTTTATTAATAACATCGTCATACTCAACTAAATTTTTTCGTGAATCAAAATGAAAACCTTCAACTTTTACTTGAATTTGTTCAATAACTTTTGAAACAAGAGGGTGGGTTAGAGGAATATCTTCTGGCATATTGAAACGACCCATAAGTCCGCTAATTTTTTCACCACCAAAAATTCGCATGATATCATCATCAAGAGCCACATAAAACTGAGAGAAACCCGGATCACCTTGACGACCTGCTCGCCCCCGAAGCTGATTATCAATCCGACGAGATTCGTGACGTTCGGTTCCAATAACACAAAGCCCACCCAAACTTATAACCTCATCATGTTCTTTTTGCCATTTGTCTTTATCGACACCATCTTTGGGGCCGCCCAAGATTATATCAACTCCTCTGCCGGCCATATTGGTAGCTACTGTAATACTTCCTTTTTTTCCGGCTTTGGCAATAATTTCCGCTTCAGAACGATGATTTTTAGCATTTAAAACTTGATGAGGTAGTCCCTTTTTTTGTAAAAGTGAAGATATAATGCCATTTTTTTCTATGGAAGTAGTTCCTATTAAAACTGGCTGACCATTTTTATGTTTTTCCTCTACTAAGGCGGCAATGGCAGCATACTTAGACCTTTGAGTCTTAAATATTAAATCGTTTTCATCAATACGTTGTAATGGTTTGTTTGTTGGGATAGAAACAACATCTAAATTATATATTTTTTTGAATTCTTCAGCTTCCGTAAGAGCTGTACCGGTCATACCAGCTAATTTTTCGTATAGTCTAAAATAATTTTGAAAAGTGATGGTTGCCCATGTTTGTGATTCACGTTGGACAGTGACTCCCTCTTTGGCCTCAACAGCTTGATGAAGTCCATCAGACCAGCGACGGCCATTCATAAGTCGGCCGGTAAATTCGTCAACTATTACTACCTCATTGTCTTTAACAACATAATCTTTGTCTTTGTGAAACAAGGCTCTGGCTTTAATAGCGTTTTCTATATAATGAATCGTTTCAAAAGATTCTTCATATAAATTATTGACATTTAATATCCTTTCAATCTTTCTTATTCCGTATTCTGATAAAGTTGCAGAACGAGATTTTTCATCAATAACATAGTCAGTTTCTTGTAAATCTTGAGCAATTTTGGCAAATTTATAATACTTGTCAGTTGGTTGATTGTTGGGAGAGGAAATAATTAATGGAGTTCGAGCTTCGTC
>CAZRPX010000003.1:1622-17131 GCA_964602085.1 uncultured Gammaproteobacteria bacterium | reverse complement strand
ATAAAGTCTGTTTTTTGATAATGTTTTAACAAAAAAGATAAAAAGCGATATTTTTTGGGTGTTTGATATAAATAACGGTTGATATTGTGGTGATAACAGACAAAAAGCGTTTGAGGAGAAGTTAACAGACATTGCCCCATAGATGAGGTAGTTGATATCACAATGTCAAACTCAGAAAAATTAAATTTTTCGAGTGTCAGTGAATAAAATGGGGTGTAAAAAATTGGATTTTTTTGACTAAAAGGTAAATTTTGAAGAGATGAAGTAACTACTTTTGTCTCTGGAGGTAACCAATTTGTTTTTGATTGGTCATAAATTAAAGTATAAACAGTAGCCTTGGGAAATATTTTTAAAATATCTAAAAGAACCCTTTCGGCTCCACCCCATTGGTTGAGCCAGTCGTAAAAGATAGCAACTTTGGGATTTAAATTTTCAATTTTCAATTTTCAATTTTCAACTAATATTTTTTTGTAGACAGAGAAGGTTTTTTTGGCGGTTAAATCCCAGGAATATTTTTGTACCTGTAAATGTCCGAGGGTAATCATTTTAGCTCTTAATTTTGGTGATTTTTGAAGTTTTTTAATTTGACTAACAAGTTCTTTTGGGTCGGCGGGATCAAAATAAAGAACTGAGTTTTGGTAAATTTCTGGCAGACAACTACTGTTTGAAGAAATTACTGGGCAATTTAAGGCCATGGCTTCTAAACCGGTGAGACTAAAACCTTCCATTAAAGACGGATGAACCAGGGCTAAGGCTTTTGAATAAATTTTTTTAAATTCGATATCGGGAACATACCCCAAAAATTCTACTTGAGAATTGAGGTTATACTTTGAAATTAATTCTTCAATCTTTTGACTAAAAAAGTTTCTGGCACAAATAATCTTAAGTTTGATTTGAGGTAAAAATTTAAGGGATTTAATTATTACTTCAACATTTTTGTGGGGATAAAGATTGCCGGTGTATATAATATAATTTCCAATTTCTAATTTCGAATTTCTAATTTTACAAATATTTTGAAGAAAACTTGGGTCGACAGCTTCATGGGTGGTGGTAATTTTTTGAGGAGAAATTTTGTATCTATCCAAAATATACTGTCGCCAAAAATTGCTAGGAACAATAATATTATTGTGCCTAATCGAAAAGTTAGTAAATATTTTATAAAAAAAGTATTTTGGCCAATAAACTAGGCGGCTTTTGGTTGAATTTTGAGGGCCTTTGAAGAAATGTTTGATAAGATCGTGAATAGTAATGACGCTTTTTCCAAAATACAAAATTGGTTTAAAATGGGTGAAATGAACTAAGTCGGGTTTTAGCCGACACAAAATAAAAGGTAATAAAATTTGTTCTTTAGTTGAATAATGTTTGATGTCGGTGACATAATAATTAAACGTATCTCCGAGGTCATTTTTGATTTCTGTGGCTAAATCTTGGTAAACAATCAAAGTAATTTTGTAATTAGAAATAATTGGATTTTTTTTGAGGGCAATGAGGAGATTTTTGGTATATCGACCAATTCCAGTGTGTTTGGGGCCATAGAGCCGAGCATCAATAATTATGTGTTTCATATTTGTGATTTTAAATTAGAAGATATTAGAATATATAAGATAATTATAGATACTTAGCCTTAAAAATTCGATAGACAGTCAACAAATTTATCCCTTGAATTACAATAAATCGAGTCAAAAAATTATAATTTTTTAAAAGATTTTCTTGGTAAAAAATTTTCATGGCTTGAGTACTCGCTTTAGCAATTTTAATTTTGGTCTGACGAGAAGCTGAGGATAAGCGTTTGCTTTTGTTGATAATACCCGAAGATATCCCTTGGAAATGGTCAATTTTGGCGTCGGGGTAAAAAAACAAATTGTATTGATGTTGTTTTAGTTGCCAACAAAAATCTAAGTCTTCGCCATAGAAAAAATATTTTTCGTTCCACCAGCCGATTTTTTGGCCGACATTTCTTTTTACCATCAGAAATGCCCCGACACAGGCTTCAATTTGATGAGAAACGGTTTTGTCTAAATAACCCAAAAAATATCCAGAAAATAATTTTGAAGTGGGAAAAATATTGGTAAGACCGGAAAAATAACAAAATGAACGCCAAGGGGTAGGAAAACCTCGGTGGCATTCGGGTTGCATTTTTTTGGTTAAAACCAAATCTATTTGACAAGTGGCGGCGTCGACTTTATTGTCTTGATTAAAAAAATTAATCATTTTTTTGAGAGTGTCTTTTTTTACCAAAGTATCTGGATTTAAAAATAAAACATATTTAGACTTGGGGTTGGAGACTTTTACGCCTTGATTGTTGCCGTGAGCGAATCCTTTATTAGTATTAAGTATCAAGTATTTAGTATTTAGTATTTTTACTGTTTTAGCTTGATTGATACTGTTGTCGGTTGAATTATTGTCGACAACAATAATTTCAAAAGAATATTTACCAAAATCTGATTTGGAAATACTTTCTAGACATTTTTTTAAATAATCAGCCGAATTGTAATTTAAAATTATTATTGATAAATCCATACTATTTTTTATTAGTGATTTTTTGATAGATTTGACTTAAGCCTTTGACACTATTTTGGTAAGAGTATTTTTGACTAATTAATTTGTTAGCTTCGTCGCCCATTTTTAGTCTTGCAGTATTATCTTTTAATAATTTTATGGTGTTGGTAGCGACTTGATTGTATCGACAAACAATCGAGTGTTTAAAATTTTCAATTTTAATTCCTCCCATACCTTCTGGGGTAGTAACAATCGGAAGTCGGCAAGCCATAGCTTCTAAAAATTTATTTCGAGTGCCTCCGCCACTACCCATGGGGGCTAATAACACCCAAGAGTGTTGATAATAATACATCGGGTCATGAGCTTGACCATCAAAATCAGCCTCTTGGACAATTACGTCGGTTGATTGATAATGTTGGTAGTAGTCGGGTGCGTGTCGACCAATGATGTAAAGTTTGCAGTCAGGGATCTGTTTTTTTATTTCTGGCCAAGAATCTTTCATAATCATTTCAACTGATTCTCGGTTTTGCATCCATTTCATATTGGAAACTCCAAAAAGCAGTGAAGGGAATTTGCTTTTTTCTGTTTTGGGTTTAGAGTCGAAAAATTTATTGTCGACGCCATTTTGAAAAAGTTCAATATCGGTTCGTTTGGTAATTTTTGAAATTAATTTTTGATCCTCTTGGGCAAAAGCAACGACGGTTCGAGTTTTTTTCCAATAGTAAGTTTCCCAATATTTTAGTTTTAAAACATCAAGCCAAAGGAATGGTTTAAAAAGTTTTTTCCAGCCCTGTACCGTTTCGACATAGTGTTCATAAACAGCATATTCAACTGTTAAATCAACTAAAACGATAGGTACTTTTGTTTTGGGAATATTGGGCATGGGGTAAAAACAATCACAATGAATCAAGTCAAAAGTATTATTATTCAATTCATTTTTTATGGCTTTGCGAAAATTTTTGTTGATATGTTTGGCAACTAAAAAAGGATAAGGACTAAAACCGGTTAGGATAATGTTTCTAAAGTTCCAAGTTTTACCTCTTTTAATAACAATTACTTTTGAACAAAACTGTTTGACATCATCAAGACCTTCTTCGTCGGGACTTAGACAAATAAGGGTAATATCATTGTCAGGAGAAAGATATTTTATTGAGTAAAAAGAACTATTTTGACCTCCAGATTGAGAAAGTCTGGGGATATAAGGAGTAATCATTAGGATCTTTCTTTTTGTTTTAGTCATGTTTTAGAATTAATGATTGATAATAAAAGCCTGTCATAATCCAAAAAAGATAGGCCGTTTTGGAAGCTTCAAAAACGTCAATAAAGATAGCATTTGCTAGGGTAGTAAACAATCCTCCTAGAAAAATTATCGATATTAAGTTGTAATGAGTAGGATTTTTTTTAAACAACAAAGGTAGGGTTTTAATGATAAAAAATAAATTGATTATTGAAAAAGAAATAAAACCAAACAAACCACTTTCGCCTAAATTACGGAGATAATCATTGTCGGTGGCTAGAGTTATAGACCCAAGCCCGCTCCCAACTAAAGGATTGCGTTTAAAAGCCGTGATTGCTCGAGGCCATTCAGCATTGAAACGAATTTCTCCCGATCGAGCAACTCCAACATCGGCATCAACTTCTGGATATGGCTCTGACTGGTGTCGAATAATTGTCGGGGTCGGAGTTGTCTTGGTGGTAATAATTGGTTTTTGAGTTACAGTAACTATCGCGATAGGGGTTGGAGTGATCGGGGTTGAGGTTGGTTTAATTTCTGTTTGCTTGGTAAAAAACTGATTTTTAAAAGCAGGAATGGTTGCTAGTAACCGTTGACTTAAATCTTGGGAATTAAAAATACTAAAAATAACCAAGCCAGAAACTGGGATTATCCACCAGTATTTTTTTAGAAAAAACAGAGTCAAGACCACTCCACCCAAAAAAGCAAAAGTGGAAATTCGAGAAGCGGTAAAAGTAAAAATCTGATAAATTGGCAACCAAACTAAAAGACTAATAATCTTTACTAATTTATTTTTAGTAATAAGGGCAACACCTAAGATAATTATCAAGGCGACACTTAGATAAGCGGCTAAATCATAATGTCCGGCAAAAGTAGCGCTAATTCGTGTCCAAATATTCATCTGGAGAAGTTGTCCTTTTGAAAACTCCGAATTCATGGTCGAAATTATGGGAAAACCAAAATATTTTTGACCATATCCATAAATGGAAACGAAAATTGCTGAAAGAAGTGAAAAAAGATAGAAAAATTTGAAATCAAAAAGGCTTTTTACTGATTCAATAGTAATAAAAAATAAAGACATGTATTCAAAACGGCGAAGTAAATGAAGGATAAGAATTTTTGGGGCTTCGGTTTGGTAAACAAAAAGAGCATTAATAAAACTTATGGTAATAGCTATAAAATAGACTAAAAACAGCCAAGTTATTTTTTGTTTAAAAATGGAAAATTTATTTTTTATCTGAAAAATTAACCAAATTAAGATAGCAATTGCCATGACAATATCGTCTAAACGAATGGCAACATAAGTTCCTTTGACACTTAACAAGGGAAATTTTGGATACAAAGGAATAAATAAAACCAAAACGGCTAATAGTGGTCGAAAAATGTTTAAATTTTTGAACATGCTTGTAAGTATGTTGGAGAAAAATGAATAATAAAACGACTAAAAGCGTTTAATTTTAATAACCCCCTAACTATGGGATATTGCCAATTTGGCCGATGTTTTTTGAAAAATGAAAGAATTCCTTGATATTCCTTTAAAATTGGATCTAATTTATTTTTGGCTGAAGCACCTCCAAGGTGAATAATTTGTGGCCCAACAAGGTACCAGACTTGGTTTTGTTTGGTTGATTGTTTGATTCGATATGAAAGTTCTAATTCTTCACCATACATGAAATAATTTTCATCAAATCCGCCGGTTTTGTCTAGCACAGGTTTTCGGGTTAACATAAAAGCTCCGGTTACCCAGTCTTGAGGATGGTCATGTAGGTAAAATTTGTCTTTGGTATAAAAGCTTGGGGTATGAGGGTGAAGTGGCTTTACTAGCTTGTTTATAAAAGGAAGATCATCAAGGCTAGTACACCAAGTAAAAACATTGCTTAAATTTGGGTAAAAACCACCTGAAGCTTGGATTGTTTTATCTCGGTTTAAAAGTTGAGCGGTACAAGTAGAGCTTTCTGGGTGTGAGCTTAACCAGTCTAAACTTTGACTAATGGCCGAGTGAAGAACGATAGTGTCGGAATTAAGAAATAAAACATAATTTCCAGTAGCAATTTTCAGCCCTTGATTGTTGGCTTTTCCAAAACCAGCGTTGTAGTTATTACTTATAATTTTCAAATTCCAATTTTCAATTTTCAATGATTTTTTGAATGATTCAATTTTTTTAAGACTATCGTCTTTAGAGTTGTTGTCAACAATAATAATTTCATAAGGAATCTCTTTTAATCCTTTGTCCTTAATTATTGATTTGAGACAGTCGATAGTAATGTCGGCGGTATTGTACGAAACTATAATAATAGAAAGGATGGGGTTGGTCATTTTGTTTTGATCGCTTTTTGATAAACATAAAAGGCAAAAATGATCCCAAATTCAGAGATAAAAAAAGAGAATAAACGCTTGGGGATACTAACTGGAAATTGACGAATTGTAATTTTGGCACGATATTCTATATCTTGATAAAAAATTTTGTTTTTAATTCTTTTTTCGGGTTTAGTAAAAACATCATTTTCCCACTCAAACCCGTTGATATAGAGAGAGCCTTTAAAAGGCAAAACTAACTCTTCAAAATAGTAACTTGGAATAGTGTTGACAATAATCTCTTTGGCTTTTTCGGGTGGATGATTGAGACTAATACGAAAGAGACCTTGGTAGTGATTTTTGTAAAAATCAATTACCTCTTTTCTGGATAGGTTAGTAAAATAACCACTAACATTTGAAATTTGTTCGGTATCTCCAGGAAGCTTTGACTTGACACTCTCAGCTAAATCTGGGATCGAGGGGGTTGGAGTAATTAAGTAAATTACAGCCAAAATATTAAAAACAATAAAAATTATTATAAAAATTTTTTTTATCATTATTGAAACCACATGGCTCGACCTAGTTTATAATTTGGATTTTTAATTTGGCGGTCACTTATTTTTTTGGCAGGGACACCGCCCCAAATTTCATTTTCAGGGATATCTTTTGTCACTACTGCTCCGGCAGCGACAACGGCACCTTTGCCAATTTTAGTATTTGGCAAAATTATGGCTCTGGGGCCGATAAAAACATAATCGCCTATTTCAACCGGGCCAAAAGAGTTGCCATAATCTGGTGAGTTGATATCGTGTTCATCGTTGTAGATTAAAACTTGACTGGCAATACCAACGTGGTTTCCAATGGTCAAAGGTGCCCTCCCGTCTAAAAAACAATGATCCCCCACGATTGTGTCGTGTCCAATAGAGATATTGTTGGGTTTAAAGAAATTAGCTCCAATATGAATAGTGGAATCTAGCGGTATTTCTATGCCTGATAAAATATAAAAAAACTTACGAATAAAATGAATTGGGATAAAACCTACAAACCTTAAAATCATTAGCCAAAATTCGAGAAAAATAGTTTGAAACCGAATAATTATTTTTTGAAATACTTTTTTAGAGTTGAGTGTCTGACCGTTTCTGTCTTTCATAGGTATAGTTTAACAAATTAATAGAACGTTGGAGCGTTAGAGCTTTAGAACTTTAGAGCTTTAGATTAAAATATTATTTAAATTTTTCGAAAACCGAGAGAACTGATTTAGCTGTGGATTCCCAGGTAAATTTGTCTGCTTGAGATGTGCTTAACTTAGAATATTTTTCTCTAGTTTTTAAATTGGAGATATCAATCAATTTTTGACAAAGATCAGATTTGTCTTGGGGGTTAATAAATAAACCGTTATTTTGAACAACCTCTTTAAATGGCGGAATGTCTGACACAATTACTGGTGTTCCAACTTTCATAGATTCGATAGCGGGGATGCCAAATCCTTCATATGTACTGGGTAAAACCGATGCTATGGCGTTTTGATATAGCGTCCATTTTTGGTCTTCGGTGACAAAATCGGTGAAAACGACTTTATCTTCAATCCCCTCTTTTTTGACAGTTTGATAAATTTCATCAAACAGCCAGCCTTTTTTGCCGGCAATGACTAATTTGGTGCTCTGGTGCCCTGGTGCTCTGGTGCTCTGGTTTTTAAGAAATAAAGAGAAGGATTTGATTAAAAAAGGGATGTTTTTGTTGGGTTTGAGAGTCCCCAAGTATAGGAAATAGCTGTTAGTATTTAGTAAATAGCTAGAAAGGATTTTTTGTTGAGTTGCAGGATTGATTTTGGGAGGGGTATCAACACCATTGTAGGCAATAGTAATTTTATCTGGATTAAGATGATAAGTTTTAATTATTTCGTCTTTGGAAAACTGAGAAACAGTTATGATGTGTCTGGCTTTTTTAATAGATTGAATTGTCCATTTTTTTAGTTGATAAAAATCTTTTTTAGTAAATTGATTTTGAAATTTTAAGTAACCAATGTCATGAATAGTGGGGATGGTGGAACAAGGACAAAATAAAGGAGAATAGTGACTAGGAGAAAAAAATAAATCTGGTTTGGTTTTGTTGATTAAAAGATGGACTGGGAGAGCAAATCTGGTCCATAATTTTTGAGGACCAAACACTTTGTATTGCCAATTTGAAGACTCGACAGGTAAATCTTTTAGAGGAGGATTTTTTAGATAGATAATATATTTATTTTGGTTATCAATTTGGTTGAGTTTGTTTAAAAGATTAAAAGCATATTGACCAACACCAACTTTGTTGGGGGTATTTGCTTCGTTGCCGTCAATTCCGATTAGCATTTATTAGAGCTATAGAGCGTTAGAACTTTAGTACTCTAGATTTTTGATAAATTAATAATTTGATTATAAATTTTGAGGGTTTGGGTGGCAGTTTTGGTCCAGGTAAATTTTTGTGATTGAATTATTCCGTCTTGACTCAGACGTTGACGAAGTTTTTGGGAATGAAGTATTTTTTCGAGAGCATTAGTGATGTTATTAGTTGAACTTGGATCTATTAAAATGGCACAATTTTGGACAATTTCAGGCATTGAAGAAGTATTACTAGTAATTATTGGTGTGCCAACTTTTAAAGATTTAACTAATGGAAGGCCAAACCCTTCGTAAAGGGAGGGATAAGCCAAACATGTGGCACTGGCATGAAGAGCCACCATATCTCTCTCCGGGATAAATCCGAGAATTTTTACGTAACTTGGGTGCTGAGTAATATCTTTTCCCCAACCATATTTTCCAGTAATTGCTAATTCAGCTGTTGATTTTGGATATTTATTTTTAAAATTAATGAAGGCTTGAACTAAGCGATCTAGATTTTTACGAGGTTCTCGAGTCCCTTGGGCCAAAACAAAATTATCAAGGCCGTATTGTTTTTTTATAATTTCTTTTTTCTTCTGTTGGATATTGGTTGCTAATTTTACAAACTGACCATATTTATTTTCGGCAGCTTCATAGACAACCGAAGTTTGATCAATTTTTATTCGAGGAAATAATTTGAGTAAGTCATTTTGGGTATTTTTGGAAACACAAATAAAATAAAAACATTTTTTACTAGCCCAATACATTTTGTTTTTATGGGCTTTGATTACTTTTGGGTGGTGCCATTGAGGGTACAAAAAAGGAGTTAAATCGTGGATAGTGGCAATTGTCTTAGCTTTGAGAGTGGGTGGCTGAGTCCAATCAGATGTATGAAAAATGTCACATTTACCAATAAAAAGTTCTATGGGAAAGATTCTTAATTGATTCCATAAAATTTGAAGTAGAGTTGGCGGAAGCCGATATTGATAAATTGAAACATTTTGGTGCCGAGAAAGTACTTCGATATCTTGAGGTAAGGGTTGACGGAGTGAAGAAAAAAATAATTTGTATTGATTTTTTGAATCAATTTTAATTAGATTTCTGACCAAATTTAGGGTGTAGTTGCTAACTCCGGTTTGGTAACAAACTGAGGACACATCGATACCGATAATCATATGTTAGTGCGTTAGAACTTTAGTGCTTTAGTTAATAATTAATTAAGTTGATTTTAACAGTTTTTGAATTTGATGGCGTTTTTTAAGCATTTTGGGGATTTTAACTATTACTAGGTAATAGGTTTTTAACAAATCATATGGCAATTTATAAATCGCCATAAATTTATATTTTTTGACAGTTGTTTTTGATAAATAAGCTAAATTTCTTAATCTTTCAATCTTAATATTTACAATATTGCCCCAAAATTCTTGGGTAGAATAATTTTTGATAATTAAGAGTAACCAATTTTTTGTGTCCATTCTGGCCCTAAAATTGCCCATTTTGTTGCTGGTAGCGCCTCCAAGATGATAAGAAATGGCTTTTGGAATATATAGAGTTTTGTAACCTAGTCGATTTAGTCTAAATGATAAATCGACATCTTCTTCATAAGCAAAAAAATCTTCATCAAAAAGGCCGATTTTTTGAATAATATCTTTTTGGTAAACAACTAGCGAGGCAGAAGCACCCCAAATCAGCTTTTCAGCTATCAGTTTGTCAGATTTCAGAAAGACATTTTTATTAAACGGTTGGTCATTTGAGATATTGAGGCATTTGCCTTCGATTTTGAAATCTAAGCCCTGAGATTCAAATTTGGAACCATCTTTGTTTAAAACAGTTCCAAAAAAGGTCGAAATTTTGGTATCTAAATTTTTACCAATAGTTTCGGATATTATTTTAAACCAGTTTGGTTCCATGGTTAAATCGTTGTTTAAAATGGCGACATAAGAATATTTGGCTTTTTTAATCCCTAAATTGACAGCCGTGGCAAAACCGTAATTAGTGTTATTTTTAATAATATTCAATGAACAATTTACAATTTTCAATGAATTTTCAAATTTTTTAATTATCAATAAACTGTCATCAACAGATCCATTGTCAACAAATACTAATTCAAATTTTGAATTAGAAGAATTTTTGATAGCCTCAATCAAAGAATTTAAACAATCTGGCAATAAAGAAGCACCATTGTAATTGGGGATAATGACGGAAAAGTTGATTGGGTTAACAGGCAAGAGAAGCTTATTTTTATTCATTAAAATCGGGTAATTGAATGGTATCACCTATTTTTAGGTCTCTTTTAAAAACCTCGTTGGCGTTTAACTCAATTACATATTTAGCTTTGTCTTGACTGGAATATAACTTCTGGGAATTAGTTTCCAACACGGTGGCAATTTTGACTACTTTAAAATTTTTATCTAGCCAAATCATATCAAGTGGAATATAAGTATCTTTCATCCAAAAGGTAATATTTTTCTTTTGTCTAGGGAAAACAAATAACATGCCACAATTGAGACAAAGTGTTTGGCGGTTTGATAGCCCGATTGCTTTTTGTTTCGATGTTTTGGCTATTTCTAAATAATAATCGCTATTGTTAATAGTGACTTTGATTTCTTTTAAGGTTTTTTTTCGGAATAAAAACAAGGAAGAAATAACCAGGGTTAAGGCAATTAATGAAATTAAGATAATCTTATTTTTTGAGATATTTTTTGGCTTACTTTTTCCCATGTGTAATTAGTTTTAACATAATTTAAACCATTTTGTCCATATTGGCGACAAGTTTCAGGCGAGTCGATAAATTGTTTAATTTTTTTGATCAAATCGGCTTGATTATCTTTTTTAAAAATTAAGCCGCCTTTTGATAAGTTAACAATTTCTGATAATGAAGGGATATCGGATACTATTACTGGTTTACCTCTAGCCCAGGCTTCAATTAAAACTAAACCAAAACTTTCTTGGATAGAGGGTAAGACTAAAAATGTGCAATTATCAATAAGTTTGGTCAATTTGTCTTGGGGAAAATCGAAGACAAATTTAATTTGTTTTTTGATTTTTGGAGGTAGAGATTTGAAGGTTTTCTCTATTTGGGGATAAAAGAGGGTTTTTTGACCAGCCAATATTAATTTTAGAGCTTTAGATCGTTGGAGCGTTGGAGCGTTAGATTTTAGCAAAGAAGAAAAGGAATTTATGAGTAAATCGACACGTTTGTGGGCGGAAAAGGAGCCAAGGAATAGGATATTTAGAGCGCTAGAACGTTGGAACTTTGGAACGTTAGATATTATAAAATCTGAATCGACGCCATTGCCGGCAAGAATTATCTTTTTTGGATTAATTTTGAAATTATTAACAAAATAATCAGACTCGAAATTTGTTAGAGTCCAAAGATAGTCGGCCGACTGAAGAGATCTAATTAGGGGAAGTTGATGAAAATCTTGATCAGTGGGGTGGAAAGAGGAGTTGATTAGCACTTTAGCACTGTGGTGCATTAGCGCTTTAGATATAAACATGAAAAATTGGGCATAGAGGACAATAGTGGTGGGGAGGGGTCCGGCGACTATAATGTCTGGTTTAAATTTAACTATTTTTATGGTTGTTTTAATAAATGGAAAAAACTTAAATATCGGTCCTTTTTGGAATACTTTTAAAAGTTGGTGAAAATAAGTTTTTTTAGGAATAAATAGGTTGATAAACTTTAGAGGTTTACGAATATAAGTGTAAACGGGAAGTTTTATATATTTTTGTTTTTTTAGCACTTTAGCACTTCGGAACATTAGCACATTAGTATTATGTTTTTTTTGAGTGAAATCGTCGGTTGAAGAGCAGTTGGATGACAGATACAAAGTGTCGTATCCCTTAGCCTCAAACTGTTGACCGAGTTTGTAAATCACCCGAGAACCTCCGTCGATAGCTGGAGGGAAAATATGGCTGAGTAACAATACTTTAGTCATGAAATAATTATCTATATTATACGTGTTATTCTATTTATTAGATTATGTTTAAAAAAATTATTAAGTCAAAAACCTTAAAGCTGTTTTTTACTTTAGTTTTAATTTATTTTGCTTTTCGAAAAGTAGATATAGGATTGATATTAAGTCAACTTAAAGAAGTAAATATCTTTGCTCTAATTTTTTGGTTATCAATTTCAGTGATTTCAACTATTTTATTGGCTTATCGTTGGGGTTTGCTGTTAATTAAAAGACCTAAATTAGATGATATTGTAGTCTTTTCCAAATCTATTTGGTCGGCAACGTTTTACGGATTATTTGTCCCGACTTCTGCTGCTGGAGATATATTTAAGTGGATAATAATTGATGAAAAATATCCTCATATTCCCAAATCAAAACTAGGAGCTTCAATTTTGTTAGACAGATTTGTTGGGATGTCGATGTTGATTTTTTTTGGTTTTATTTCTCAATTTTTTGCCAATAGAATGGGAGTACAAATCCCTTTTGTAATAAGAATTATCTTTGGATTAATTTTTTTGGGTTGTTTAATTTTTTATGGATTAGTATTTGCTGGTAGGGCCAATTTAATCTTTGACCATAAATGGTTTGTGAAAATAAAAAGTATTGGTGAGTTGGTCAACAAAGAAAATTCGACTCAAATTTTAAAGTGTTTGGGGGTGTCTCTAATTAGTGATTTTCTTTGGATATGGCAGATGTGGACAATCAGTAATTATTTTGGGGCAAATTTAACATTTATAGAAATATTGATATTTTTGCCGGTTATTTCAACAATTTTAATATTGCCGATTTCAATTGCCGGTTTTGGGGCCAGAGAACAATTATATTTATATTTTTTCGTAAAACAGATTACTAGTCCAGAAAGTATTTTGTTGACATCAGCCATTTCCGGAATTATTGGAATTTTAAATAGTTTGTTGGGTGGACTAGTAACATTAACACCTGAATATAAAAAACCGGTTAGAAAATAGCTAATAGCTAGTAGTAAGTAGTATATAGCCAAGTAGATTTCTTTAAATGTTAAAATTATTAATTAATAATTACTAATTAATATTTACTAACAATGATTCTAATAGTTGGAGGAGCGGGATATATCGGCTCTCATATAAATAAAGAACTGACCAAACAGGGTTTTAAAACGGTAGTTTTTGATAATTTATCAAGTGGAAAAAAAGAGTTAGTAAAATGGGGTGAATTTTTTCAAGGAGATTTGGGAAATATCAATGATATTCGAGAAGTTTTTAAAAAATATCAGATAGAAGGGGTAATGCATTTTGCAGCTTTTAAAGCAGTTGGTGAATCGGTTATCGATCCCCAAAAATATTACAAAAATAATGTGGCTAACACTTTAAATTTGTTTGAAGTAATGAAAGAAAATAATGTCAATAAATTTATTTTTTCATCTTCGGCGGCAACTTTTGGAGAACCACAATATATTCCAATAGATGAAAAACATCCTCAGAGTCCAATTAATCCATATGGTGAAACAAAGTTGATAGTGGAACATATAATGCGTGATTATAGTAATGCTTACGGATTTAAATATGTATCGTTGAGGTATTTCAATGCTTGTGGAGCTGATATGGAGACGGATGTCGGTGAATGGCCAGGAAGTAGTTCAAACCTTATTCCTTTGGTCTTAGATGCGGCCATCGGTCGAAGAGAAGATATAAAAATTTTTGGAACTGACTACCCCACCAGTGATGGCACTTGTATCCGTGATTATATCCATGTGACTGATTTAGCTACAGCACATGTGTTGGCATTTAAATATTTGGTCGACGGCGGAGAAAGTCGATGTTTAAATTTGGGTAATGGCAAAGGTTTTTCAGTCAAAGAAGTAGTGGCAATGGCTAAAAAAGTTACGGGAATTGATTTTAAAGTAACTGAGGTGGAAAGAAGAGTCGGTGACCCACCTGAGCTGGTAGCTGATTCAAAATTGGCTCAACAAATTTTGAAATGGCAACCCCAATATCAGGATTTAGAAGTGATAGTTGAGAGTGCCTGGAGGTGGCATCAGAAAGTGTGTAAGCTAATTAGTAGAAAGTAGAAAGTTATAAAGTAAAAAAGAAATAAAAAAAAGATGAAGATAGATAAAGTTGGTAAAGATATATTGCCAACACCACCAAAATTTTCAAAAATGGTGGGGCCAAGCTTTATAATGCTAGGGATGGGTTTGGGAAGTGGTGAGTTGATTATGTGGCCTTATATGGCGGCAAACTATGGTTTGGGAATTATTTGGGCGGCGGTAATTGGGATTACTTTTCAGTTTTTTATAAACATGGAAATTGAAAGATATACCCTGATAAACGGTGAAAGTGTTTTTGTTGGGCTGGCCAGAAAATTAAAAATTGTCTCCCCTATTTGGTTTATCTTGTCGACAATTATTCCGTGGATGTGGCCAGGTATTGTTTTGTCGTCAGCATTGGTCTTTTCATCAGTTATTGGTTTTGATAAACCAAAATTACTAGCGATATTATTATTAATTTTGGTAGGAATAATTTTAAGTTTGGGAAAGGTAATTTATAAAACTCAAGAAAGGTTTCAAAAATATTTAATCTTTATTGGGGTACCTTTTATTTTTTTGTTAACGATTTCTTTTGCCAAGGGAACTGATTGGCAAAGCTTAGCGAATGGCCTAATTGGTAAAGGTGATGGGTTTAACTGGATCCCAGGAGGGTTGTCGCTAATCACGTTTTTGGGAGCATTTGCTTATAGTGGTGCTGGTGGAAATTTAAATTTGGCCCAATCTTTTTATATTAGAGAAAAAGAATATGCTATGGGAAAATATGGCGGAAAGATTACCAGCTTACTTAAAAAAAACGATGATAATTTTAGTTTAGAAGGTAAAACATTTGAAATTAATAAAGAGAATTTATTAAAATTTAAACTTTGGTGGAAAAGAGTAAATTTAGAACATTTGTTGGTTTTTTGGCTAACCGGGGCTACAACCATCATCTTATTAAGTTTATTATCTTTTACAACTGTATATCATCAAGTAAGTACTGGTGGAATTGGGTTTTTATTTCAAGAAGCTAGCGCAATTGTGTCCAATACATGGCCAATAGTTGGGGTTATATTTTTAACAGTTGTGGGAACAATGTTATTTTCGACTCAATTATCAGTGATGGATGCGACCAGTCGAATTACATCAGAAAACTTAATAAT
>CAZRPX010000003.1:0-1522 GCA_964602085.1 uncultured Gammaproteobacteria bacterium | reverse complement strand
GAGGTGACTGCTGTTGATATTGATAAAACAAAAATTGATAACTTAAATAAAGGGATAATTCCAATTTATGAACAAGGGTTAGAAGAATTGGTTAAAGAAAACAAAAAACAGAAAAGATTATTTTTTACCACTGATTTTAAAAAATCCATAGAAGAGGCTGAAGTGGTTTTTATCGCAGTGGGAACTCCCCCAATGCCCGATGGAAGTGTAAATTTGGAATACGTAAAATCGGTTGCCAAAACAATAGGTGAAAATATGAATGGTTATAAAGTGATTGTCGACAAATCAACCGTTCCAGTAGGGACAGGCGATTGTGTCAAAGAAATAATCAAGAGCCATTTTAAGGGAGAATTTGATGTTGTCTCAAACCCGGAGTTTTTGAGAGAAGGGACAGCTGTTAGTGATTTTATGAACCCGGACAGAATTATAATTGGAAATTCATCCAAAAAGTCTCAAGAAATTTTGAGTGAAGTTTATAGCCATTTTGACAAAAATATAATTATTTTTACTGATATAAAAACAGCTGAATTAATCAAATATGCTTCAAATGCTTTTTTGGCAACCGAAATATCGTTTATCAACTCAATTGCTAATATGTGTGAAAAGCTTGGAGCTGATGTTGAAAAAGTAGCCCAGGGAATGATGCTTGACAAGAGAATTGGGACCAAAGCATTTTTGCATGCTGGAGTTGGTTATGGTGGATCGTGTTTCCCAAAAGACGTTAAGGGACTTATACAAACTGCTCAGGAAAATGGAATTAGATTTGGTATTTTGGAAGAAGTGGAAGAAACAAATAGTGCCCAAAAACAGTCGCTTTTAGCAAAGATTCAAAGTTTGGTTGGGCAGGATTTGAGAGATAAAGAAATAACTATTTGGGGATTGGCGTTTAAGCCTCATACTGATGATATTCGTGAAGCACCGGCATTGGTGGTAATCAAACAATTATTAGACAGAGGGGTAAAGGTAAAAATTTTTGATCCAATTGCTCAAGAAAGCGGTAAAAAACTATTGGGTGATAGTGTAATTTTTGAAACTGATTTATATAATTCAGTTAAAGGGAGCAGTTGTTTGGTGTTGGTGACTGAATGGCCAGAATTTAAAACTGTTGATCTTAAAAAGATAAAACAAAACATAAAAAAACCGAATATAGTTGATGGTAGAAATGTATTTGAACCAAAAGAAATGAAGAAAATGGGGTTTGAATATATATCGGTGGGAAGAAGTTAAGTTAGTGCGTTAGCGCTTTAGAGCTTTGGAGCTTTAGTTTTTTGGAAAGGGAGAAAATAATGATGGGGAGATAAGTGGCGAGTATTAGCAAATAGAAAGTAGTAAGTAGTGAATAGTTTTTTGGAAAAGGTAAAAATTTCGAAAAAATATTAATTATCAATGTATGGTAAAGAAAAACATAAAGCGATTGTTGGCCAACTAGGGTAATTGGTTTTAAAATTTTGGGAAAATGAGTAAAGACTAATTGATAAAGAGAAGAAAATAAAGAAAAAACAATTAAACAATAAATAATTAA
>CAZRPX010000002.1:20657-21950 GCA_964602085.1 uncultured Gammaproteobacteria bacterium | reverse complement strand
CCCTAACGGCATCTACATTAATACCACTTTCTTCTGTTGGTTTTGTTTTTTCTATCTCCATATTATTTCTATAATATCACAATATTCTGATTACATTTTTTCCACGGTTTCTATCCCCAATAAATCCAATCCAGTTTCAATCACACTTGCTGTTGTTCTGGTTAAAAACACTCTAAATACTTCTTCTTTTTCATTTAAAATTCTGTTTTTGGCATAAAATTCGTTGTATTTTCTAGCCATTCCCAAAATATATTCGGCAATTACTGCTGGTGAAAATCTTTCAGCCGCTTCGATAATTTTTTCTTCAAATTTATAAAATTCTCTTACTAAAGCCATTTCGTCTTCATTAATATTTTCAGGTATTTTTTCGATATTTTTTTGTTCTTTTATCGCTGTTTTGTTCAACACACTCTTACATCGAGCATAGGTGTATTGCAAATATGGTCCACTGTCTCCGTCTAGACTCATAATTTTATCCCAATCAAAGATTACATCTTTTCGCGGATCAGTTGCTAGGTCACTAAATTTAACTGCCCCAATGGCAACCGCCTTAATCATTTCTTCTTTCTCAGTTGCCGTCAGTTCTTTATTGACACTAGTTTTTTGGGCGATTTTTCTTGCCTCATCCATAGCTTTTTCAATTACATCTGACAAATGAATTGTGTCTCCCTTTCTGGTTGAAAACTTTCCTGTTGGCCAGCGAATTAATCCATGAGCCACATGTACCAATTTACAATCCTGAGTCCAACCCATTAGTTTTGACGCCTCAAACACTTGTCTAAAATGTAATTGTTGGTCAACTCCAACTTCATAAACAATCAAATCAGGGTTCCAATTTTCGATTCTATATTTAATTGTTGCCATATCTCTGGTGAAATAAGTTGTTGTTTCATTTGATTTTTGTAACATTGCAGGAGGCATATTGGGTAGTTCTATAATTGTTGCTCCTTCACTTTTTTTTGTAATTCCTTTGGTAATAATTTCTTGGGTAATCTCTGGCAACATCTCACTATAAAAACTTTCTCCATGAATAAAATCAATTTTTACCCCCAACATTTGATATACCTTTTCAAATTCCAATAGGGAAATATCAATACATTTTTGCCAAATCTCTCGGGCTTCTTTATCGCCATTTTCTAGTTTGGCAAACCAATCTCGGCCTTCATCTATCAATGTCTCATCAATCTCTGCTTCTTTGTGGAAAGCCACATAAAGTTTTTCCAAATCAGCAATATTTAATTTATCTAAACTAAATTCTGATTCATAAATCTTAAATCTTAAATCATGATTCAT
>CAZRPX010000002.1:0-20557 GCA_964602085.1 uncultured Gammaproteobacteria bacterium | reverse complement strand
ATTTATCTAAACTAAATTCTGATTCATAAATCTTAAATCTTAAATCATGATTCATAGCTCTCTTAATTGCCGCCATTAGTTTGCCATATTGTGTTCCCCAATCACCAATATGATTATCGCCGATACAATTCCAGCCTAATATTTTGTATATATTATAAATTGCCTGACCAATATCAGTCGACCTCAAATGACCAATACCAAATGGTTTAGCAATATTTGGTGCTGAATAATCAATCACCATGGTTTTATTTCGGCCATATCCGCTCAACTTATTTCTAAACTCGATCTCATAATTAATTGGTTCTGCTTCTTTAATTAAATATTCTGGTTTCAAATAAAAATTTATAAAACCCGCCCCCGCCACTTCTACTTTTTCAATCATGTTTTTCTGAGATCCAAGATCTAACATCTGAGATCTTAATGTTTCTGCTAATTCCCTTGGGTTTTTACCTTCTTCTTTAGCCAATACCATAGCAATATTTGTTGAATAATCACCAAAATTTATGTCAGCTGGGTGTTCAATTTTAATTTCCTCTTTCTTTATTGATAAATCAATTTTTTTTATCGACTCAAAAATAATTTGCTTTAAATCTTCAACTATTTTCATTTTAAAAAACTTTTGACCCAACTGGTAAATCTTTGTCTAAAAACAATACACTCATTTCTTCTTTACCTTCATCTTCCTTGTCCGCCATAGTCTTAACGAAGGCGGAAGCCCCGAATATCATTGCTTGTGATTCTTCGCCCATTATTTTTCTAGGGGTTATATTGGTTACAAATACTGTTTTTTTGCCCACCAAATCAGTCGGGGAATACCATTTTTTAATTCCCGAAAATACAGTTCTCAAGTTTTCTTCACCAAAATCTACTTGAAGTCTTAATAATTTTTCCGACCCTTCAACTTCAATAGCTTCTTTTATTTCGCCAATCAAAAATTCAACTTTGGTAAAATCATCATATTTAATTTGATCCATAGCCAATTTTATCAAATAAAAGATATTTATTTAATTTTGTTTTTCTGAAAAACTGATTAACTGATAATCTAAACCGTGTTATCCTATCATTAACTTCCCATTATCAATTAAAATCTTATTTATGAATATTGATACCTCTATTTTTAAATCTTATGATATTCGCGGAGTTTATCCCACTCAAGCCGATGAAAAGCTTGCCGAAGCTATCGGTCGAGGTTTTGCTAAATATTTAAATTTTCCTCAAAAGGTTGTTGTTGCTCGTGATGGCCGTGTTTCCGGAGAATCCATGAAGAATGCCTTAATTGATGGTTTAACCAAAGTTGGAGTTAGTGTTGTTGATATTGATTTGGCCTCAACTGATATGTTCTATTATGCCTGTCAAACCCGCGACCTTCCAGGTATATCTGTAACTGCCAGTCATAACCCAAAAGAATATACCGGTTTTAAAATGGTCAAAAAAATCCCCGAACTTCTCTCTGGCGATGCTGGTATCAAAGAAATTAAAGAATGGATTTTAGCCGATGATTTACCTGCTGATTCAGCTGCTCCTGGTCAGATAGAAAAAATCAACGTTATCGGTGAATTTGTTGATTATGCCTTAAGTTTAGTTGACACTTCAAAATTTAAAAGTTTCAAAGTTGTCGCTGACCCAGCCAATGGTATGGTTGGACCTATCCTTGAAATTCTCAGCCAAAGATTACCTACAATTAATTTTGTCCCTATGTATTGGGAAGTTGATGGTAACTTTCCAAATCATGGTGGTGACCCTCTTCAAGAAATTAATCGTGTTGAGATTCAAAAACAAGTTCCTCTTCAGGGAGCTGATATGGGAGTTATGTTTGACCCTGACGGTGATCGTTTCTTTGTTATTGACAGTCGAGGTCGATTTATCTCTGGAGATTTCTTAACCGCTCTTCTTTCTAGATATTTTCTTCAAAAATACCCCGCCTGTTCTATCGTTTATGACATTCGTGCTTCCAAAGCTGTCCCTGACACTGTCGCTGCTAATGGTGGTAAAGCCTTGGCCAATCGTGTCGGACATACTCACATCAAGGCTCGTATGAAAGCAGAAAATGCCTATTTTGGTGGTGAAATTTCTGGCCACTACTATTTTAAAGAATTTTTCCTTTGTGATACTGGCACAATCAGTTTTGTTTATCTCCTAGAATTTTTATCAACTGCCGGTAAATCTTTGGAATCTATGGTTGATGAACTAAATTCAAGATATTTTATTTCTGGAGAAATTAATAATAAAGTTGCTGATGTTCCCAAAGTTTTGGCTGAAATTGAAGCTACTTATGGACCAAACACTATAGCTCCAATTGAACGTATGGATGGCCTAACTTTTGAAATGGGAGAATGGAGGTTTAATATTCGTTCGTCCAATACCGAACCTCTTCTTCGTCTCAATCTTGAAGCCACTACTCAAGAATTAATGGAACAAAAACGTGACGAAGTTTTGACTATCATCACCAAACCCTAAATGGCCTATCAACCTTCTCAAAAAATCTTAGATAAATATGCTGATGTACTAGTTAAATTTGCTTTAAATAGTGGTAAAGGGGTTAAAAAAGATGAGGTTGTTTTCCTTCAAGTGCCAGAGTCTGCCAAGCCTCTTTTAGCCTCACTCCAGCGGTCTATTCTAAAAAGTGGTGCCAACCCGATAATCCAATATCTACCAGATTCTATGTCTCGTGAATTTTACGAACTTGCTTCACCAGATCAACTAAAATTTTTTCCGGCCACCTTTATGAAAGGTCGGATTAAGCAAGCCGATCACTTTCTGATGATATTAGCCGAAACTGATTATCATGAATTAGAGGGAATTGACCCTCGTCTTATTATGGAGCGGAATATGGTTTTTAAACCATATATGGATTGGAGAAATGAAAAAGAAAACAAAGGCAAATTGACCTGGACTATTGGCCTTTTTCCTACATCAGCTATGGCTAGTGAAGCCAAACTCACCTTACGTCAAGCCTGGCAACAGGTAATCAAAGCTTGTTTTCTTAACTATCAAGATCCAGTTAGCAAGTGGCAAAGAGTCCAAGGCAAGTCAGAAAAAATTCGTCAAAAATTAAATAAACTTCAAATTGTTCAAGTTAATATTAAGTCAGAAAAAACAGACCTTAATATTACTATTGGTCAAAATCGACAGTGGCTTGGGGGTGGTGGTCGCAATATTCCTAGTTTTGAAATTTTTACTTCTCCGGATTGGCGAGGCACCAATGGTTATATTTATTTTGATCAACCACTTTATCGCCAGGGGAATTTAATCAAAAATATCCGTCTTACCTTCAAAGATGGTTTAGTCGTCAAGTCAGAAGCTGGTTATGGTGAGAAATATCTTCAAGAACTTATAAAAACTCCCAATAGTGACAAAATAGGGGAGTTTTCATTAACAGATAAACGTTTTTCTAAAATAAATAAATTTATGGCCGAAACTTTGTATGATGAAAATTTTGGTGGCCCTTTTGGTAACACTCATATTGCTCTTGGAGCCTCTTATAAAGACACTTTTACAGGTAAACTAGACAAATTATCACCAAAAGATTGGGAGGATTTAGGTTTTAATGATTCTGCTGTTCATACTGATATCATTTCTACTCAAAATCGAATTGTTAAGGCGACTTTAAAATCGGGAAAAGAAATAATACTTTATCAAGACGGTCAATTTCAAATTTAAATTTATTCTTTAGTTTCTTCTGAAACCTTAATCTTCTTACTCTTTTTTACTTTTTTAGCTTTAACTTGTGAAAGTTTCATTGCTGGTGTTTTAATATCCTTGGTTAAAAGTAAATCTAAAATTCTATCGAGTTTTTTATTTAAAGCTTCAATTTCGGTTCTTGTGTTGTCTTGCTGATAGTCTCTGGTATCTCTAGGTTCAGGTCTTCTGTTGTTTCCACCAAAATCTCTGTTTCCTCCTCCAAAACTGCGTTCGCTACTACCATCTCTACCACTAGTTTTTTCAAAACAATTGCTACAATAAACTGGTTTTTCACCAGTTGGTTGAAAAGGAACTTGGCAGTCCATCCCACATTTATCACAAACAGCATCAAACATTTGTCGATCTGAATTTCGGTTACCCCCAAATCCGCCTCTATTTCCACCAAAGCTTCTTGGTCTACTTGGTCCACCAAAGCCACCTCTGTCGCTAAAATTTTTAAATCCACCACGGTCATTATTGAAGTTTCTCATTTTATTTATTTTACTAATATTAAACAGAGATATTGTATCAGTTTTGATAATCAATTGTTGGTGGTATTGTTATTCCTTCATTTTCAATAAAAAGATGAATCTCTTCCCAATTATTCTCACCAGCTTTTGGTATCAATATAAATTGTCCAATGTCTGATTTGCTATTCATTAAAACGTTTTGATCGGTCAGGGCAATTGAACTAATTTTAAATTTAGAAATCTCTCCAAATTTACTAACAAATTCCCCCATTTTACTGACATCAATGTCAGTTTTAATATGACGAGTTAAGGTATTTATTGTAGGTATAATTTTTGTAACAAACCCAATGTTTATTACTTTGTCTCTAGTCGCTGTAATAATTTGCTTTTGTCTCTCGGCTCGATTAAAGTCTCCTCCATTAGTTTTTGAGTGACGTGATCTGCTATATTTTAAAGCTGTTATCCCATCTAGATGGTTTTTGCCCTTTTCAAACTTAAGTGTTTCATATCGACACATGAATTGATCTTCTAGCTTTTCTCCTGACATTGTTGCCGTTAAGGCAGTTATTTCTTCTTCGGTTTTACCACAACTATCGTTAATATTGGTTTCTAATGGGTATTTAGTATCTTCCCAATAATAGGGAACATTTATATCAATCCCCCCTAAAATGTCGATAATTTTCACAAATCCGTCAAAGTCGATTGAAGCAAAATAATCAATCTTAAATCCGAGTATATGACCAATTACTTCTTTGGCCATCTCACCACCGCCCGCCTCGCCAGTAAATTCAATCTTTTTATTAGGATATTTCTTATCATCAGAACCGATAGAAAATGCTTCATTAATTTTTTTATTCACTACCTCATCGTTATTAATTGGGATAGAAACCCACAAATCTCTCGGTACAGAAATAAGATTAATTGTTTCGTTTTTTGGATTAATTTTGGCCACCATTATCGAATCAGTCAGTGTTCCTCCCTCATGTTTTCCGCCACCATAACCCAATAATAAAATAGAGTAGGGGGCCAAGGGGTCAGGGGTAGGTGTGGCGGTTGGTATTAAAGTTATGTTTTCTTTTGCTTTGTTCGGCTTTACGACTATTTTGTTGTAATTTATATAAAAAACGATTAAAACTATCAAAACGACTCCGAGTAATCCGACAATAATCCACCAACTAGATACCTTATTTTTCATGAGTTAGAGTATAACGCAACTGATATCGACTTTTCCATTCACAATTTTTACCCCTTCACTTATTAATAAATTTTCTTTTTTCTTAGCGATAATATCGCCTGTGTGTCCAAAATATCCACCTAATTCTCTATTGTTTTTTACTACTCGGTGACAAGGAATATTTTCGGGATTAGGGTTGTTTTTTAAAACTTGCCCAATTGCTTGATATGCTTTTGAATTTAATTTATCTCCAATTTGTTTATAAGTCATAACCTTACCAATCGGAATTTTTCTTACAATATTGTAAACATCTTGTTTAAAACTCATTTTGGTGACCCTACGGAGAATCGAACTCCGATTACCAGGATGAGAACCTGATGTCCTAACCGTTAGACGATAGGGCCATAATTACAACAAAAGATATTAATGTTGTAAAATAAGTCAAATGTATTTTACCAAATATAAGTCTTATTTAAACCTAATTGTATTAACACTCTTATCAACACTTTTTTTCTGGCTAATTTTTTATTTTAATATTCCTGGAAAAATCGGTTTTGGCAATGTTTCTTTGGAAACTATTTTTGCCAATTATGACGGTCCAAACTATATGGTTATTGCCAAATGTGGCTACAACAAAGATTGTATTGGTCCAAATTTTTCTCTACCTCAACCACTGGAATATTATCCGGCTCACTTCCCTGGATATCCGCTTTTAATTAAATTTTTCAACAACTTTACTACTGGGCCAAAGGCAATGATTTTTTCTACTCTTTTTGGGTCAATTTTTTTAAGTTTAATTTTATTTAAATTTTTAAAACTTTATTTAAAAGAAAAAAAAGCTTATTGGTTGACCATTGTCTTTTTGTTTTTCCCTGCCAGATTTTTTGTTCTGCGCCAAGTTGGTGCTCCAGAAACCTGGTTTTTGGCTACCACTCTCGCTTCGATTTTTTATTTTAAAAAAGACAAAATTTGGCTGTCTGCCATCTATGCTGCCCTAGCTCAAACTTTTAAAACGCCAGCTATTTTACTTGTCGCGGCGTACGGGGTTATTGCAATTCAAGAATGGGTTGTTAATAAAAAATTCTTAACTGTTTTTAAAAAATATTTTCCTTATGTATTAGTTCCACTTACTATTGTTTTTATTTTTTATTTATATTTTCTCCAAACCGGTAACCTTCTTGCTTATTTTCAAAGCGGGGATAATTTTCATTTAAATTTCCTTCCTTATTTAGTTTTTATTAGCACTAAATCCTGGATTAATACAATTTGGCTTGAGGATATTGTTTATATTTTTCTCTTTTCCATATATGGTGTTTATCGATTAGTTAAAAAATATAAATTTGATATCACCGCCATCTATCCTTTAGTTTTTATCCTCGCCACTTTATTAGTCGCCCACCGTGACATCAGCCGTTATATTTCTCCTGTTTATCCGTTTTTATTATTATCCTATCAAAAATATTTTAATCGTAAATCGGCTAAAATAATTTTAATTTTGTTAATCCCGGCTATCGTTCTTTATGCAATTAATTTTGTCTCTGGCAACACTGCTCCTATTTCCGATTGGACTAATTATTTATAATGACTTATCCCTTTGTTAAGGGGAGATTTCCCAAGTTTTTCAAGGGACAAAGGGGATTTAACTAATATAAAATTTTCCATCGGTTTCTGTTATTAAATCTTTCATTAACATCATCGATAGTGTTGTCGATATTTCTGTAATATTTTTTTTGGTTATTTGACAAATTTCGTCACATGATAGAGCTTCGGATTCTAATAAATCAATTATTATCTTTTCAATTTCATTTAAGTTACTATAATC
Source organism: uncultured Gammaproteobacteria bacterium (assembly GCA_964602085.1). Lineage (GTDB taxonomy): Bacteria > Patescibacteriota > Microgenomatia > UBA12405 > UBA12405 > WARW01. Next base: position 13,410 of record CAZRPX010000002.1, on the reverse strand, counting down.
TTTAAATAAGTTTTCTTGTTCCGGCATACTTATCACATCTTCAAAAATATCTTTTGGTTCCGTAACCATTTTTGCCGCACTATTTTTTATCAACCAATTGGTACCCTGTGAAGTTTTTGAATTAATCGGCCCCGGTACTGATAATATTCTCTTTTTTTGTTCTAAACCTAATTTAGCCGTAATTAAACTACCAGATTTAATTCCACCTTCAATAATTAAGACTCCAATTGTTGACAGCCCAGAAACTATTCTATTTCTTTGAGGAAAACTCCAAACAGTAGCCTTAAAATCAGGTTCATATTCAGAAATAATCACTCCACCTGTCTCAAGTATATTTAAATAAAGCTTGTTGTTTTCGGTTGGATAAAATTCGTTTAACCCACTTCCCAATACAGCGACAGTTTTTCCTCCATATTTTAAACACTCCCAATGAGCCTGGCTATCTACTCCGTACATAAACCCAGAAATTACAGTTGTATTTCGAGAAATAATTTCTGGCATTATTTTTTCTATTATTTCTTTGCCATATCGGGTAATTTGTCGACTGCCAACAATAGCGACCACTTTATTAAAAATATTTTTATTCCAATCTCCTCGATAAAATAATTTTTTTGGACACGACCTAATTTCTTTTAATTGTTTTGGAAAATCTTTTTGTTCAATAATTTTTATCGGCCATTTTTCCCACTCATTCATAATTCTTTTTTTATCTAGAGAACCAGAGAACTAGCATACTAGTATTCTAATATAAATTGTCATAATAATTAATTCTATTAATAGCTTTGTCTTCATTCAATTCTATACAAACCGCATCTATGCGATATCTAACAAACTTCTGAGCTATTTGAGATTCTGATACTAAAAATAATTCTGCGACTCTTTTTATTTGACTAAGTTTGTTTTTATTAATCATTTCTTCTGGTTGACCAAACCTGTTACCGATTTTTAATTTAACCTCAACAAATACCAACCAATCTTTATCAGACATTATTAAATCAATTTCTCCCAAATTATTTGAATAGTTTGACTCGATTAAATTAAAACCTTTATTAATCAAATAATTTCTGGCAATTTCCTCACCCTCTTTCCCCTTATTGTAATTTTTAATTTTAGACATTAGAAATTAGATATTAGAAATTATATTAATCTTCATTCTTTACTCTATATTGCAAGGCTTCAGCAATGTGATTTTCTTTTATTTCTATGGATTTATCCAAATCAGCAATAGTTCTGGCTACTTTGATTAATCGAAAATAGAATCTGGCTGACAAATTAAATTTATTAACTGCCTGTTTTAGTAACAAATTAGCTTGTCCGGTTAAGTTCGAAAATTCTTTCAGGTGACTATTTTTCATATCTGAGTTACTATGGATATGATTTAAGTTTTTAAATCTTTCGCTTTGAATTTTTCTGGCTTCAACCACTCGTTTTCTAATTACTTCTGATTTTTCGTTATTGTTTATTTCGTTTTTACCTATCATCAAATGATTTACATCAACAGCCGGTACGGTTAGATGAAGATCGATTCTATCCATTATTGGTCCAGATAACTTTTTTCGATAATTTAATATTTGCCATGGCGAACAACGACATTCTTTTTTAGGATCACCTAAATATCCACACTGACATGGATTCGCCGCTGCAATTAACATAAATTGAGCCGGAAAAGTTACCGATCCAGAAGCCCGACAAATACTTACAAAACCATCTTCGAGCGGTTGTCTTAGTGCTTCTAAAGAATTTCTACCAAATTCAGGAAATTCATCCAAAAATAAAACTCCTCGATGAGCTAACGAGACTTCGCCTGGTTTAGGATTACTACCACCACCGATTAATCCAATTTGAGAAGTTGTATGGTGAGGCGATCGAAAAGGTCGCTGTCGTATCAATGAGCCACCAGGAGGAATATTGCCAGTAATTGAAAATATTTTTGTCACTTCCAAACTTTCTTTTTCTGACAAATTGGGCAATATCCCAGGGATAGCTCTTGAGAGCATCGTTTTACCGCTACCAGGAGGCCCCATCATAAAAACATTATGTCCACCGGCCGCTGCAATCTCTAAAGCTCTTTTTGCTTGTTCTTGGCCTAATATTTCAGAAAAATCAAAATCTGGATTAATATCATCAAAGATATCTTGAACATTAATTGTTTTTAGTGGTTCTATTTTTCTTTCACCGTTTAAGTGTTTAATCAAGTTTTTTAAATTATCAACAGGGTACACCTCAACCCCTTCAATTACCGAAGCTTCATTTGCGCTCATCCTAGGTACGTATATTTTTTTAATTCCTTCTTCTTTTGCCAACAAAGCCAATAAAAATACACCTCGTGTGTGCCTTAAACTACCGTCAAGCGACAACTCTCCATAAAAATAAGATCTTTCTTTAGGTAAAATTAATTCTCCCATAGACGCCAATATCCCAACAGATATTGGCAAATCATAGCAAGATCCATCTTTGGGCAAATCGGCTGGTGCTAAATTAATTGTAATTTTTGCATTGGGAAAATTTATATCTGAATTAATTATTGCTGTTTTAACTCTTTCTTTGGCTTCTTCAACCGCTTTACTTGCTAGACCAACAATTCCAAAGCCTGGAAATCCTTTGTCAGCGATGTTTACTTCTACTTCAATTTCAATACCTTTGAGTCCAACGTTAGCTATTGATAAAACTTTGTTTAACACTATAATTAATTTAACATATACTTTTAATTATTTATATTTTTTTATAAATTATTTGTGGAACTTACAAAAAAAAACCTAATCATCGTAGGGGGAATTATATTAGCCTTACTCTTGGGGATAGTTTTATTAAGCAAAAAACCAACTCAAACAGGACAAACAAACCCTAATCCAACTGGTCGAGATTTTAATGAAATTGAAGAAGAAAAAAAAGTTATTACCCCAACCCCAACAACCGTTATTGTCAAAATTACTCCTACCAAAGCCGTTACTCCCACCTTAACTCAAACTCCTACTCCAACCAATACTCCCGCTCCAACATCAAAACCAACTCGCACTCCTACCCGTCGACCAACAGCCACACCTACTCCAGACACTTCCATAAAATCTACTGGTGTCAGTTTAAGTATTACCGAATTACATTTAGAAAAAGACAGCTCGTATCAAGTCTTGTTCCGAGTAGAACCCAACGATACTACCGACAAGTCGGTCACTTGGTCTTCAAGTAACGGTAATGTCGCCACTGTCAATAATGATGGCAAAATCACCGCCAAATCATCCGGTGAAGCAGTAGTTATGGCCAAAACTAGTAATAATAAAACTAATTTTGTTCGAGTCTTTGTTTTTGAAAAACCAAGTCAATCTGCCACCAGTACCCCTGTTCCAAAAATTAGTATTTACCCAACCAGAATCTTTTTAAATTATTCAACCGCCGAAGTTAAAAAAGGAGAGTATTTACAATTAAGAGCTAATCTTGAACCTATAAATGTAACTGATTTTTCTACCAAATGGACATCAAGTAATGCTAGTATAGCCATTGTCGATATTAAAGGGCGAGTTACTGCCAAATCTTTGGGGAATGTAGTTATTACAGGAAAAACAGTTAACGGTTTAGAGGATAAAGTTGATATTACAGTTATTGAAAACGATAGAGATTCTTTAAAATCATCTTCAAACTTAGTTGTTTACCCCACCAAAATTACTCTTTCGCCACCTTTAATTAGTCTTAATGTTGGTAATATATACCAAATGTCTTTAAAAATTGAACCGTCTAACGTAACAAAAAGAAATATTACTTGGGAATCTTCCAGTCCGGATGTTGTTATTGTTGATCCTGCTGGTGTTATTACTGCAAATAGCCCAGGAAAAGCCACAATTACTGCCAAAACTGACAATGGGATTATAGAGACTAGTACCATCAGTGTTTTGTTTTAGATAATTTTTTGTATATTTTTACCCAAACAAAACCCAAAACCATGGTAAAATAAGTTTGTATGTCTTTTGTTTTAAATTCAGATTATAAACCGTCAGGTGATCAGCCCAGCGCAATTGAAACACTAACTAATAATATTAGTCTGGGAGTAAAGGATCAAACATTGCTGGGGGTTACAGGATCTGGTAAGACTTTTACTGTCGCTAATGTTATTCAAAACACCCAATTACCAACATTAGTAATTTCTCACAATAAAACTTTAGCCGGACAACTTTATCAAGAATTTAAAGAATTATTTCCTCAAAATAAAGTTTCTTATTTTGTCTCTTATTATGATTATTACCAACCCGAAGCGTATATTCCTTCATCAGATACTTATATTGCCAAAGAGGTTCAAATCAACGATCTAATCGACCGTCTCAGGCTTGAAGCTACGTCAAATTTATTATCTGGAAACGACAATATTGTTGTCGCCTCAGTTAGCTGCATCTACAACATCGGTGATCCATCAGAATTTGAAAATATGTCATACTGCCTAAAAATAGGGGAAACATATCAAAGAAGACCATTTTTAGAAAAATTAGTCTCTCTTTTTTATCTTCGTTCAGAAATTGAATTTAAACGTTCAACTTTTAGAATTAGGGGAGAAAACATTGATTTATGGCCCTCGTTTACTGATTCTTTTTTATCTTTGGAATTTCAAAACGAAAAATTAACTAAAATTATTCAAAGACATCCACTTACTGGCAAAGAAATATCAATTGATCAATTTGTTTTGTTTCCAGCCAAACAATATGTTAGTGGTAATCATAATTTAAATGACGTTTTTAAAACAATAAAACAAGATTGCCAGAAACAAGTAGATTTTTTTAAATCTCAAAACAAAATACTTGAAGCCCATCGAATTGAGCAACGAGTTGAATATGATTTAGAAATGCTTCAAGAAACTGGTTATATCAACGGAATCGAAAATTATTCAATCTATTTTGACAAAAAAAGACAACCAGGTGATCCTCCTTATACTTTAGTAGATTATTTCCGGCATTTGTGGGGGGATAATTTTTTAACTCTAATCGACGAATCTCACGTTACTGTTCCTCAGATTGGCGGGATGTATGCTGGTGATTATGCTCGTAAAAAAAATCTTATTGATTTTGGTTTTAGATTACCTTCTGCTCTTGATAACCGACCTCTCAAATTTGAAGAATTTGAAAAACGTATGGCCAAAGTTGTCTATGTATCCGCCACCCCCAGTCTCTACGAATTAGAAAAATCCAAAAACCATATAATCGAACAAATTATCCGACCTACCGGACTAGTCGATCCAGAAATATCAATTCGCTCCACTAATCAACAAATTCCCAATTTAATTGATGAGATTAAAGATAGAATCTCTAAAAAAGAAAGAGTTCTTGTTGTCACCTTAACCAAAAGAATGGCCGAAGATTTGTCAACTTATCTTTCTGACCCAAAAAAGACAGGCCAAGCATTCAAAGTTGCCTATCTCCATTCTGACATCGACACCTTAGAACGCTCAAATATTTTGGACAATCTAAGATCTGGTAATTATGATGTTTTAGTCGGGATAAATCTCTTAAGAGAAGGTCTTGATTTACCAGAAGTTAGTTTGGTCGCCATTCTTGATGCAGATCAACAAGGTTTTCTCCGGTCGCAGTCTTCTTTAATTCAAATAATGGGACGAGCTTCTCGACACTTATCTGGTAGAGTAATTTTATATGCTGATACTATTTCTCAGGCTATGAGAGGAGCTATTGATGAAGTCAATCGTCGGCGACAGATACAATTAAAATATAATCAAGATAATAATATTATTCCTAAATCGGTGGTAAAATCAATCCGTCCTCAAATAATTGAAAATATAAAATCAGAAGAAAAACCCAATTGGTCAAAAATTGACACTTCTTCACTTACACCAAACCAAAGGCAAAAACAAATTAAGTCATTGAAAAAAGAAATGAGAAACTATGCTTTCAATTTAGATTTTGAAGAGGCCATTAAGATTCGTGACCAAATCCGCGAAATCGAAAAATATTAAATTAATTTTTAATTTACAATTTTTAATTATTAATCAAATCTAAATTTTAAAATTCATCAATTAAATAATTTTTAATTGATTTAAAATTCAAAATTAAAAATTTGAAATTTCATAAAGTGGTTATGTTAGATAAAATCATTGTCAAAGGAGCTCGAGAAAACAACCTAAAAAATGTTTCATTTGAGTTCCCCAAAAATAAACTAGTCGTCTTTACTGGTGTTTCTGGTTCTGGAAAGTCAAGTATGGCCTTCGATACTTTGTTTGCCGAAGGTCAACGTCGTTATGTCGAAAGTCTATCCTCATACGCTCGTCAGTTTCTTGGCAACATGAAACGTCCCGAAGTTGATCTTATTGATGGTCTTTCTCCCTCAATTGCTATCAATCAAAAAGCTATTTCTCATAACCCTAGGTCAACCGTTGGTACAGTTACTGAAATATATGATTACCTCCGTTTGTTGTTTGCCCGTATCGGACATCCTCATTGTCCAAATTGTGGTCGCGAAGTTTTGCCTCAATCAAATAAACAAATAGTTAATCAAATTATTGATATTGCCAAAAATAATATCGTTGGCTCTAGTTTATACCGTTTTTTAGTATTAGCACCCATAGTTCGTGACAAAAAAGGTGATTTTAAAGCCCTAACTCAAAATCTCAAAAAACAAGGTTATAAATGGGCTCGAGTTGACAATCAAATTATCGATCTTTATTCAGATTTTGGAATTGCCAAAACCAACAAACATAATATTGATGTCGTTGTTGATAGAGTTTCCATAAATAAAGAAAATCTAAAGGAAACTAAACCTACCATAGACAGATTAACTGACGATATTCAGCAGTCGATGAAATTAACCAATGGTTTAGTCATAATATCAGTTGTTAATGACATTACTTTTGAAAATATTAACCTAATTAAAGATTTTAAAGATATTCTTTACTCAGAAAACTTCGCTTGCCCTGAATGTAATATATCTCTTCCAGAAATCGAACCCCGTCTTTTTTCATTTAATTCACCCCAAGGTGCTTGTCCCGAATGTAAAGGACTCGGTTTAAAATACCAAATTGATAGGTCTAAGTTTCCCGAATGGCGGGCTAAAATGATGGAAAGTCGTTATGTAACAGCAGGTTCAGATATTGTTCGCGAAGAACTAGAAAAGTTTATGATTAAAACTGAGTGTCAATCATGTCACGGTGCTCGTCTCAATCAAGAAGCTCTGTCAATCCATATTCTAAACAATAACATCTATCAAGTCACTCAATTTCCAATAGAACAGTTAAATCAGTGGTTAAATGAATTAAAATCAAAATTGGACAGCGATAAAGAAAAAGAAATCCTTGATCCTATTTTAAAAGAATTAGCATCGAGAATGGAATTTTTGTTAGCTGTTGGATTAGATTATCTTAGTCTTGACCGTGAAGCGGGGACTCTCTCGAGCGGTGAATCTCAAAGAATTCGACTTGCAAGTCAAATCGGAACTGGTTTAACCGGTGTCTTGTATATCTTAGATGAACCAACCATTGGTCTACATTCTCGCGATAATGATCGTCTTATTGCTACTCTCCAAAAATTAAAGAATCTTGGCAATTCAGTCGTGGTTGTTGAACACGACGAAGACGTTATTAAAAGTGCTGATTATATTGTTGATTTTGGTCTTTTAGCCGGAGACAATGGTGGCGAGATTATTGCTCAAGGTACATTAGCCGATATAAAACAAAACAAAAACTCTTTAACCGGTAAATACCTATCTGGAAAACTAAAAATTAGTACCACTGATTCAGCTACTCCAAAAACAAATCGCTTTATTTCTATCAAAGGTGCTAAACAGTGGAATCTCAAACATATCAATGTCGATTTTCCTCTCAATAAACTAATTTGTGTTACCGGTGTCTCTGGTTCAGGTAAATCCACCTTAGTCCACGATACTCTTTATGGAGGAGTTCGTAAGAAAATATTAGGCAGTTATTACGGAACCATTGGTGAATTTGATGATATTACTGGTACCGAAAATATCACCGATGTTTTACTTGTCGATCAATCACCAATTGGAAGAACCCCTAGAAGTAACCCTGCCACTTATACAAAAATATTTGATGATATTAGAAACTTGTTGTCTCAAACAATTGAGTCTCAAATTAGAGGTTTTGGCCCGAGTCGTTTTTCTTTCAACATCAAAGAAGGTCGATGTCCTATTTGTGAAGGTCAAGGCCAAATAAAAATTGAAATGCAATTTTTACCAGATCTTTATGTCACTTGTGACGAATGTCACGGATCTCGATTTAAAGACGAAACTTTGGAAGTTGAATATAAGGGTAAAAATATTGCCGAAATTTTATCAATGACAATTGACGAAGCCGCTAACTTTTTTAAAAATAATGTCAAACTTAAAAGAATGTTAACGACTATTCAAGATGTTGGCCTTGGATATCTTCGACTTGGGCAATCATCAAATACACTCTCTGGGGGTGAATCTCAGCGATTAAAAATTAGCCGCGAGTTGGTTAAACTTAAGCAAAATAAAATGCTTTATATTTTAGATGAACCTACCACTGGATTACATTTTTATGACACAGACCGCTTGATAAAAGTATTAAGAAAATTAGTCGACCAGGGTAATACTGTAGTCGTCATCGAGCACAATCTAGATGTTATTAAAAATGCCGATTGGATTATTGATATGGGCCCAGAAGGTGGTCAAAAGGGTGGAGAATTAGTTGTCGCTGGTACCATTAACGATGTTATGGATTGCCCTCGTTCTTACACTGGCCAATACCTAAAAAGAAATTTAGAATTTTAAATTTAAAATTTTTATTCAATTTTTTAAATATTTAATTTTTTAAATTTAAATTTGATTAAAAATTAAAAATTGTAAATTAAAAATTTATTTGCATTTACTTCTAATTTCCACTATTGTTCTCCATTCAGTTTCCCATTTATTAACGGTACAATATTCTTTAAATTGATTTAACCATCCAACATACAAATCTTTTGTTTCATAAATCAAAGCAATTTTCCCTTTATCTTCTATTGTTTTTTCATAAAAATCATCTTGCATTCGGATATATTTTGGTACTTCGGTTAAGCTATAAGAGACTTTATTTGGCATATAACCATATTTTTTGAGTCCATACCACCAATATAAATATTGATGAGGAAAATCGTAAATTTCTGGGACATAATTGTAAGCCGTAAATCCTTCACTATTTGTTTGACCATAAACCCAATCGATATTGTTTATTAAATTCGATAAATTTTTTGGATCATCACTTTGTTTTTTATTTATAAATTGCCATTGATCCATCGATGTTAGCCATAAATTTCTTAACAAAAAAAATCCAACTATTACCATTGCTAGTTTTTTAAATTTATTTATATTAACTAAAGCAATTCCAATAACAAAACAATACCAAACTCTCAAGCTTTCTAAGTACCAAAGTTTTAGTTCATGGTGATAAATTGTAATATAAAAAAGATATCCGAATACTAAAAATGAAACAAAATAAATACCTTGTTTTCGGTATTTTTTATTTAATCCAATAAAAAATACCCCAATAATTAATAAGACCAAACCCCACCCATAAGGGGCTATAAATTGACCTTCAAAAAATAATCTAATAGTTTTTAGATGAGAAGCGACCACAGATATAAACGGCATTTTGTCTCCCAATACTGTATTTCCGCCACTAAATACTCCTAACAATAATTTAGTCATTTGAAATTTATTTTTAATTTCCAAAAGTATTTGAGGTAAAAACCAAGGTATTGTTCCAATCAAAAATACCTTCCAATGTTTGATTTTTTTATTAAAAATAATTATCAATCCAGAAAACAATAGACAGACAATTCCAAAAGCTGCTTCGAATTGGGTTAAAAACGCTGATGTTAATCCTAGCCAAAAAATAGATTTTTTGTCTTTTTTTTCCAAAAAATTCCATAATGCGATAAAAAAATAAACACTCAGATATGTTGCCATGTTTGCATTCCAAAAATATCTTGTCAAATTAAACATTTGCGGCGCCATTAAATACAAGTCACTTATCAAAAAACCCAAAACTAGGTTTTTCTTTTTAAAATACCAAAAAATAAATACCCCGGAAAATAAAAATAATACAATATTCCAATAAACCAATGCCTGGGGATTTCCTCTTCCAATCCAGTAAGCGGGTAAATTTATATAATAATAAAAAGGACCTAATCGAAGACCATTTATTGATGTCGTTGGCCCAAGCACGGCGATGTCTTTAAATTCTCCCAGTGCTCTAATATCGAGTAAGTCTCTAGACTGATCATATGTAAAAGCGGTATTGTAGTCTTTGGTTTGCAAAAAACGAATTATCCCAGACAATAAAATAATCAAGCAAAATAATCCAGTAAGAATTTTTTCATGTAATTTCATGACTTCATTATATAATACAAAGGTGATTGATTTAAAAATAATTCCTTCAAAACCAGGTGTTTATATTTACAAAAACAAACAGAAACAAATTATCTATATAGGTAAGGCAATTAATCTAAAAAAACGAGTTTCACAATATTTTCATACAGATCATGCATTAGGCTACAAGACCAGTCATTTAGTTTCAGAAATAGACGATATCAATTATTATGTCGTAGGTTCGGAAATTGAGGCTCTTGTATTAGAATCAAGTTTAATCAAGCAATATCGGCCTAAGTATAATTCTCAACTTAAAGACGACAAAAGTTATCTCTACATTTCTATTACAAAAGAAAAACTCCCCTTAATCAAGCCCGCCTATAAATCGACCTTAAATCAAGACGATATATTTTATGGACCTTTCCCGGATAGTTCGACTGTTAAAAGTATTTTAAAAACAATTCGTTACATTTTCCCTTATTATTCAAAAAAACATAGTTTAAAACCATGTCTCTATTGTCACCTTGGAGTTTGTCCTGGCCCAAATCCTGATCCAAAAGAATATCGATCAAATGTCAATAAAATTAAAAAAATACTCAATGGTAATTTTAAAAAGTTAATAAAGGACCTAACTACCGAAATGAAATTAGCCTCCAAAAACGAAAATTTTGAGTTAGCCAAGTCAAGACGAGATCAATTATTTTCAATAAATTATGTAATTTCTGGTTGGAAAAAAGTTAATCATCTTTATCAAGAAGTTGACTTGGTTGAAGATAAATATCAAAAAGCAGTTGAGGAATTAACTTTAATTCTTAAACCATTTTTCCCCCAATTATCAAAAATTAACCGCATTGAAGCATACGATATTTCAAATCTAAGTCATAAGTTTTTTGTTGGTGCTATGACTGTCTATTTGGGTGGAAAAATCAATCCTTCAGAATATCGTCAATTTAAAATTAACACCAAAATTACTCAAGACGATCAATATATGATAAAAGAAATTGTTTATCGCCGACTCAAACATTTGGAGTGGGGGATACCAGATTTAATTGTTGTTGATGGTGGTAAACCTCAGGTTGGTGCGGCTTTAGAAGCCCTAAATTTTAGTTTTGTCGATAAGCCATTATCGAACATCTGTATTATTGGTCTGGCAAAAAAACATGAAACTATTGTTATAAAAATTAATCAACAAAAAAATTTATCATCAGAATGGCAGGAAATAAATTTACCCAAAAATTCACCCTCACTTCGCTTGCTTCAACAATTACGAGACGAAGCCCATCGTTTTGCTAATCGATATCGAAAAAAAATGATTAAATTGTCACTTCCTAGTTGAACTTCTCAAAATTTCACCCCTCAAACCATTAACATCTTTAAAATTAGTCAGATCAATTCTTGCGTTATAGTCCAAAATGTTAATATTCCTATTTAAGCCATAATATCCCTCCTGACCGTTTTTATTAAATTTAATAGAAAATACATGGACACCTCTTTTGTCGAAGGAATATAAGAAATTTAAATTATTTGTAACGTTATTCCTTACCACAAAAACATCACTAGTAAGAAATCCGCTTATATGTCGACTATGTCCGACCCCTTCAATTCTTTTTCCTTTTGTTAATAAGAATATATGTCTACTGTCTCCCTCTTTTTTCATTTCTTCTTTTATATTAAGATATTGAGCCCATATATTATCAAATCTATCTAATTCTTCTTTGTATCTTGGTTTTCCTTTGCTATCAATTCTTGTTATAAAATAATCCTTTTCTACAATTGAACCATCAACTCCGATTCTATAACCAATTTGAGCTATTGACACCTTAGTATCACTATTTTGATGTTTTAATCCAATTTTTGATTGATCTAAGAGCAAATCTCTTTCATTCATTATTATATTACCTATAACTTAATAATTATATCAAAAAATTAATCTACAAACTTAACCGCTTTTCTAATATATTCTTTGGCAGTTGGAGTAGTTACCAAGTCAAGCCAGTTTTTGTTTATATTAATTTTTTTACTCAATAAGACTTCAACCAAATCACCCGTTTTGAGTTCGTCTCCTATTTTGCCAATTTGATTATTAATCTTTATCCCTTTACACCTTTCTCCAATTCCAGTATGAATCCTAAACGCAAAATCTAGGGCAGTACTACCTTTTGGTAACTGTATTGTGTCGCCTTTAGGAGTAAATACATAAATATAATTAGTTAATAGTTTTACTCGATAATTTTTAATATTGTTATCACCCGTCTGCCATTTATATAAATCTTTAACCCATTCCATCCCAACACCTGTTTTTCCCGACCCTGTTTTATAAGCTATATGAGATGCTGGTCCAAACTCATTAAACTCATGCATTTCTTTTGTCTTAATTTGTAATTCTACTAATATTTTATTTTTCCAGCTGATTGTTGTCTGTATTGACCGATAACCGTTTATTTTTGGAGTTGCTATATAATCTTTAAAATCTTCGAAAGAATATTGATACCTGGCGTGGACCAAACCTAATACTGTATAACATTCAACTAAATTGTCTGTTAAGACTCTAATTGCAATTCTATCCCTAACTTGATATTTATCGCCTTTATTTTTTATTTTTATATAAGTACTATATAAACTTTTTATTCTACCCTCGACAATTGCATTATTAATATTATTAATCGCTAGCATATTTTCTAATTCTTTTTTAACCAAATTCAGTGCTTTTATCTCGTCTCTACTTTCTTCTTCAAACATCATTTTGATATGATTTGCTTCAGCTGGATATAAAATTTGAAAAGCAATGTCCTCAATTATTTTTTTAAAATAATGTAAGCCAACATATTCTGCAATTGGTCCATAAATCTTCATCACGTCTTGAGCATATTTAATTTGTCTGTCTTTGGGCAGATATTGTATCGTTAGACAGTTATGAAGTTTGTCGACTACTCTTATAATCAGCACTCTAACATCGTTTATCGATGAAAAAAAGAATTTTCTTATTACTTCAATATTTGTTTGGTTAATTTTAATCCCGTCAGCCTTAGATTTGATTTCTGTCAAACCTGAAACTAACAATGCCACTTCATCACCAAATTCTAAGGCTATTTC
>CAZRPX010000001.1:10591-23926 GCA_964602085.1 uncultured Gammaproteobacteria bacterium | reverse complement strand
AAAAATATCGCTTTTTATCTTTTTTGTTAAAACATTATCAAAAAACAGACTTTATTTATGGACAAAGGCCAGACTATTTATTGACCAACTCAAAAACAGTTCAATCTCGTATTTCAAAGCATTATCAAAGACCTAGTCAAATTATTTATCCCGGAGTAGATACTGATTTTTTTACCCCTTTGGACTTAAAAGCAAATTCAAAATATTATTTGGTTGTATCTCGGCTGGTAGATCACAAAAAAATTGATTTAGCCATTCATGCCTGTCACCATCTAAATAAAAAACTAATTATCGTTGGAGAAGGTCGATCAAAAAATAAATTAGCATCACTAACAAAGAAACTTAATACTTCTAATATTATTTTTTTAGGAAAAGTCTCTGACAAGAAACTAAAAACACTTTATCAAAACTGTCAGGCCTTAATTTGCCCTCAAATCGAGGATTATGGCTTGACTCCTATCGAAGCTCAAGCTTGTGGCCGCCCAGTTATTGCTTATAAAAAAGGTGGTATTACTGAAACAGTAATTGACCATAAAACCGGCATTTTCTTTAAACATCAAACCGTCAAGTCTCTGTGTAGCGCTATTAAAAAATTTGAATCTCTTAATTTTTCACCAACCGATTGTGTCATCAATGCTCAAAAATTTTCTTCTAAAAACTTTATGTTAAACTTTAAAAACACCATTGAACACTTATGGCAAAACCATCAAACCATTTTATCGTAATACTCTCAGGAGGTAGCGGTCACCGACTCTGGCCTATTTCTCGTTTTCATAACCCAAAACAATTTCTAAAACTTTTTAAAAACAAAAACCTTCTTGAACAAACCCTGACTCGAGCTAAAAAAATTTGTCCTTCAAAAAATATTTTTATAATTTCTAACTTAGAATATCAACAACAAACATTAAAATTAATTGGCAACAAAATCCCTTTATCAAATTTTATTTTTGAACCGATAAAAAAGAATACCGCCATGGCAATTATTTTTGCCATTAATCATATAAAAAAAATTGACCCCGAAGCGACTATTACTACCATGCCCTCTGATCACTACATAAAACAAAATCTGAAGTTTAAAAAAACCATCAATAATAGCGTAAAAATTGCCAATGAATACCATCAAATTGTTACTATTGGGATAAAACCCTCATTTGCTAACCCGTCATTTGGCTATATCCTTCCCCAACAAAAAAACCAACCATTTTCAAAAGTAAGCTTGTTTATAGAAAAACCTAGCCAAGAAATTGCCCAAAATTTAATTAAAAAAGGAGCCTTGTGGAATTCGAGTATTCACACCTTTACTATTCCTGATATTTTATCCGAGTTTGAACAAATTCAACCTGAATATATTGAATTTCTAAATGCGCTCGAATCAACAAACACTAATCAAAAAACTACCAATCTTGTCTATAAAAAGTCACCTAGTTTTTCACTTGATAAATTATTGGCTGAAAAAAGTCAACATTTATTAGTTATTTCTGGTAATTTTGGTTGGAATAATATGAGTGAGTGGAATTCAGTTTATCGTCAGTTAAACAAAGACCAGTCGGGAATTGCTACTCTCCAACCAGACACTCAATTTATTCAGATTGATTCCAAAAACTGTTTGGTTTCTACCACCAAGAACAAAATTATTGGTCTCATCGATGTTAACAATTTAGCCATTATCGACACTCCTGATGGTTTATTGGTTTGCAATCTTGCAGCCGATAATAGCTTTAAGGTAAAAGAAATAGTTTCTCATTTAACCAAAAACAAGAAATTAAAAAAATATTTTATTTAATTAAACCCATGAAAAAAAATAAATTCTATTTTCGCTTGTTCAAAAGATTTATTGATATTTTAAGCTCTATTTTTCTAATCATATTATTTTCACCCTTACTATTAATTACTATTATATTTATTAAAAGTTCGTCTGCTGGCCCTGTCTTTTTTAAACAAAAAAGGGTTACTCGAAACGGTCAACAATTTTGGATGTTTAAATTTAGATCAATGTATACCGGTGATAACGATAAAAGACTTAGAGAAAATTATCCAGATCTTTGGAAAAAATATAAGGATGCTGGTTGGAAGTTACCCATGTCAGAAGACCCTCGAATTACTCCAATTGGTAAAATCATTAGAGCTACTTCCATTGACGAGTTTCCCCAACTTATAAATGTTTTAAAGGGAGAAATGAGTTTAGTTGGACCTCGGGCCTACCGAGAAGAAGAACTTCAAGAATATCAAAAAAAATACCCTCATACCAAAAAATATATTGATGAAATTCGTTCAGTTAAACCAGGAATAACTGGTCTTTGGCAAACTTCAGGAAGAAATGATTTAAATTTTGAACAAAGGGCCCAGCTTGATTCAAAATATATTCGAAATCAATCAATTTGTAATGAACTTTTAATCATCCTAAAGACGCCTTTTTGCATGATTTCTCGCTGGTAATAATGCCATAAATTAGTTAAAATTAAATATGGATTTAATCACAAAAACTACCAATACTAAAATCGGCAAAAAAATTAGCCACAAAAAAAATCTTTTTGTTAAAATTTTGGCTATTTTTTTAGTCGTTGTTATCGGTCTGGCTGGTTTACTTTTTTTTACTGCTTATATACCCGGGAAACAGCTTTTAACCCAATTTGATTTGGCCAAAACTGAAACCGACAAATTAAAACAATCCATTGGTGACAAAGATTTAGACCAAGTAAAAATTAATTTAGCCAATCTTAATCAACATTTATCTCAAATAAAATCAACTTATTCTAAATTAAAGTTAATCGGGTCTTTTCCATTTATCAAAAATTACTATAAAGACGGGCAAGAAGCTTTATCAATCGCCGAAAATGGGTTAGAAACAGGCAATATTTTGATTACCGCTGTTGAGCCTTACAAAGACTTTCTTGGTATCAAAGGGGGAGCCGCCAGTTCCGAAGAGTCTACTGAAGACAGAATTGAATTTTTAACTCAATCGATTGAAGGGTTAATTCCTCATTTTGACACCATTGAAACAAGAATTTCGAGCATAAATGATTCTCTTAACAAAATTGACCCATCTCGCTATCCTGATAATTTCAAAGGGATTGAAATAAAACCCAAAATTACTCAGGTTCAAGAATTAGTCTCCGAAGTTTATAAATATGTAAAAAACAGCAAACCATTATTAACAAAAGTTTCCTGGTTGTTGGGCAAAGACAGCCCTAGAAATTATTTGATGATTTTTCAAAATGACGGCGAACTTCGACCCAGCGGTGGTTTTTGGACAGCCTATAGCACTCTAACGGTAAAAAATGGCAAAGTCACTCCTGGAACAGCTAGTAATATTTACGATCTTGACGACAAAATCAACAGTCGAGTTGCTTCACCAAGACTTATCAAAAGCTACCATATTAATGTCCCTTACCTAAATCTTCGAGATAGTAATTTGTCTCCAGATTTCCCCACTGACGCCAAAATATTTTTAGAACAATACACCAAAGTTATGGGTAATAAAAATAAATTTGATGCTGTTGTGGCTATTGATACTGAAATTTTGGTTGACATGGTTAGAGTTTTGGGTAAACTTGATACCCGTGTGGGGACTTTTACTGCCGAGCCTGATAAAAGATGTGACGGATGCCCTTCAATTATTTACGACCTCCAATGGATGTCTGGTCGACCTCGAAATTATATTGAACCAAATCGAAAAGATTTTATGAACCCTCTTATGTCAGCCCTGCTTGCCAACACCATGGGTTCAGAGAAAAGCAAAATGGCTCCGTTAGTTCAAACTTTATTTGAAAATATCAATGAAAAACACGTCATGATTTATTTTCCAGACGAACAAATGCAACAAATAGGGGATATGGCCAATATTACGGGAAAGATTGTCGATACTGACGCTAACACTGATTATTTTCATCTAAACGATATTAATTTTGCCAGTGCAAAAAGTAATATTTTTATTACTCAAAAAATAAACCACGAAATTAATATCCAAAACGGACAAGCAACCCACAAAATTACAGTTACTTACACCAACCCTTCTCCTGGTTCAAATTGTAATCTTGAAAAAGGGGACCTATGTCTCAATGCTTCAGTTTATCGAGACGTATTTAGGTTTTATACTCCTATCGGCTCAAAATTGATCAAAATGACTGGATCAGAAGTTGAAACAGTTCAATATGAAGAACTTAACAAACAAGTCTTTGAAGGCTTCTATGGTAATAAATTTGGTCTTAATCCAAAATCAAATATTAAAACTTCGGTTGAATACACTTCGGGAGTAAATGTTGGCAAAACATATAATTTGTTACTTCAGAAACAGCCAGGGACAAAAGCTGTTGATTACCAAATTACTATCAATGGTAAAAAATTGCCAAAATTTGATTGGGTCGCTGACAAAACAATAAAATTTTCCCTTTGATGGATAGATACACTTCCACTATTGGTCTGGTCATCAACAAAAAAACTTCTAAAGAGGCAGATTTGGTAATCACCCTATTAACCCCAAAAATGGGGAAAATTGTTGCTCTAGCTAAAGGAGCAAAAAATATTAAAAGTAGTCGGCTAGGAAATCTTCAACTTGGTAACCTGATAAAAGTTCAACTCTACCAAAAAAACAATTTTATTTGGTTATCCGAATCACAAAACATTGATTCTTTTTTACAAACCAAAAAAAACTTAGCCCAACTAAATCTTTTATTTTATTTTTTAGAAATTGTTAACCAATTTATCGCTGAAAACCAACAAATAGAAAATATTTTTGATATTTCTAAAAATATTATCACTGCGATTAATAAAAATTTTATTCATCAATATATCCAAAACGAAATTTTGTTTATCGAAACACTCGGGTTTGGTATCCCTATCGAAATCAAACAAAATTTTTCCAAAAAAGATTACAAAACTAGCCAAAAACTTATCAAGCGATTTTTTGAATCAATTATCGAAAAACCACTTGAAAGTAATAAGCTTTTTAAATAATAAGTTATAATACTTTCATGGCCGAAAACAATCAAAACGATCTCGTCAGTAAAATCACCAGTCTTTGCAAAAGACGTGGCATAATTTTTCAAAATTCCGAAATCTATGGCGGTGTTCAAGGATTTTACGATTATGGTCCAATTGGTTCTCAAATGAAAATGAATTGGAAAAATATTTGGTGGCAAGAAAATGTCGTCAAACGACGAGATGTGGTTGGAATTGATGGGTCAATTATTACTCACCCTCGTGTTTGGGAAGCTTCAGGTCATGTCAAAAATTTTGCCGATGTCATGGTTGAGTGCAAAAAATGTCACAAAAGATACCGACCAGATCTTTTGGATGACCCAACAAAATGTCCAGAATGCGGAGGATCTTTTACCGAAGGTAGAAAATACAATATTTTATTTGAAACCGAAATTGGAGTTATTGAAGGTGAAAAACTTCACGCTTATCTAAGAGGTGAGGCTTGTCAAACAATCTATCTTGATTTCAAAAACATTGTTGATTCTACTCGGGTCAAAATTCCTTTTGGTATCGCTCAAATCGGAAAAGCTTTCCGAAACGAAATCACTCCAAAAAATTTTCTATATCGCACTCGAGAATTTGAACAATGGGATATTCAGTATTTTGTTCACCCATCTGAGATGGACAAATGGTTTGAATACTGGAAAGAGAATCGTATCAATTGGTACAAATCACTTTTTAACACTAGTGAAAATCTTCGCTTCCGCCAACACGAATCTGACGAATTGGCTTTCTATGCCAAAAAAGCTTTTGATATTGAGTATCATGCACCTTGGGGTTGGGCTGAAATGGAAGGTATCCATTGGCGTTCAGATTATGATTTAACTCAACACTCCAAATTTAGCGGACAAGATCTTTCTTATCTCGATCCAGTAACTCATGAAAAATATTTACCTATGATTACCGAAAGCTCGGGAGGGGTAGATCGAAGTTTTTTCTTTATGCTTTTGGATGCCTACCGCGAAGAATCTACCCCTAGTGGAGAAACTAGAACCTATCTTAAAATTAATCCTAAAATTGCTGCTTACAAAATAGCTGTCATTCCATTAGCTGCCAACAAACCAGAGTTAATCGATAAAGCTGAAACTATTTTTCAACAACTCAGTTCGAAATATTCTGTCGATTGGGATGATAGTAGTAATATTGGGAAAAAATATCGCCGTCAAGACGAGATAGGGACTCCTTGGTGTCTTGTAGTTGATTATCAGACCCTTGAAGACAATACTGTCTCGATTCGTGATCGAGATACTATGGAACAAATTCGCCTCAATGCCGACGAAATTGACAGCTGGTTACAAATGCAGTTAAATAAATAATATGATAAATAAATTTAATTTTATAAAATACTTTCCCATAATTATTCTTTCTGCCTTTTTTTTGAGTGCTTGTGGTAAAAAGACCAAAACTAGCAATGTTGCTCCTACTCCTGCTCCAAAAGAACTTGAATTATCAGAAAAAGAAAAACCTATAATTTCATTAATTCCTCGCCAAGATGGTCATGAATTAAAATTAATAATCGACAATATCCCTCAATCTATCAGCGATATTGAATATGAATTGATTTATTCCGCCATTGATGAAGGATTAGAAATGGAAAAAGGAGTCGGTGATACTATTAAAGTAACTTCACCAAAGATTGAGAGAGATTTACTTTTAGGGACATCTAGCTGTACTAACGGATGTAAATATAAATACGATCAAGGAGTTGTCGGCGGGACCTTATCCCTAACTTTTTTGACAGTCAACAACCAAAGCTTAAGATACGAAACACCTTTTGTTTTAAAAACATCTGCAGATATCAAAAAAGATGGCGGTCTATCTCTAAACCTAGAGAATTTTCAAGTTAAAGCTACTTCAACTTCAAAAAGTGATTATTTTATTTTAATCAAAAATTTGCCTTCATATTATTCAGTTTTTTCCAACGGAAAGGGATCTGGAAGCATTACTAGTGTGTCACCAGCCAATGTTTCCAAAGAAGACAAAACTACTTTGACTGGAAACTACTTGATAAATTAATGAGCTATCATAGTCCTGTTTTATTAAAAGATTCGATCTCTTGTTTGTCGATTACTCAAGGCGGTACTTATATTGACGCGACTCTTGGTCACGGCGGTCATACAGTAGAAATTTTAAAAAAAAATGGTTTTGTTTATGGATTTGATCAAGATCAAAAAAATCTAGAAATAGCCACAAATAGGATAAAAGACGAAGGCTTATCTAATAATTTTTTGGCCGTAAACCAAAATTTTATTAAACTAAAATCTTTTTTAAAAAAACAAAATATCGACAAGGTTGACGGATTATTGGCCGATTTAGGTTTAAGTCAAAACCAACAAACAGGTCAAGACAGGGGATTTTCTTTTAACGACCAACTCTCGCTTGATATGCGTCTTAATCGTAATTCAAAATCTATTACCGCCGAAGAAGTCATCAATACTTATTCCTTTGATCAACTATACGAAATATTTACCAAAATAGGCCAGGAATTACAAAGTAAACCACTAATTTTACAAATCATCAAACAAAGACAAAAAGAGCCAATAAAAACAGCCACAAGGCTGGCCCAAATTATTAGAGATTATTACAAAAACAAACATCTCCATACCAAAATTGATCCTAGTACAAAAATATTTTTAAGCCTAAGGATTTATGTCAATCACGAGTACGAAAATTTAAATAAACTTTTAAATTTAAGTCTTGAAGTCGTCAAACCAGGCGGTTCTGTCGCCATAATTACTTTTCACTCAGGCGAAGACCGAATTGTTAAACAATTTATTTCCAAAAATAAAACAAAAATAATTAGTCAAAAATCGATTAGACCGTCATTTGCTGAAATTAAAAAAAACCCACTTTCTCGATCTGCCATTCTAAGAACTTACAAAATCGTATAGAATATTATCATGTCTAAGACTCTAACTATTTTGACTTTTGCAAGTATTATTGTTCAAATAATTTTTTCTTTTTATTATTCAAGTAACATTGTCAATCAAAATAATCAGCTTGATGAATACAAACAAAATTATCAAAAATTAAACATGGAAATTGCCTCAACAAAAAAAGAATTAGCCGATCTAACTTCTATTCAACATTATCAAGAAGGTTCTCCGTCAGCCACCCTCAGCCCAATTTCTAAATCTATTATTATTCCTAACTATTAGGATGAAACAACGATACCAAATATTATTGATTTCATTCTTAGGTTTTTTTTTAGTCCTAATTTCTCGTTTTTTTTATTGGCAAGTTATCAAAAGTCCCCAACTTAAAACCCAAGCACTAAGTCAAATATATAAGCTTGAAAAAGACACCCCCACTAGAGGAGATATATACTCTTCAGATGATTTTCCTTTTGTTATCAATGACTATGGCTACAAAATATCTTTATACAAACCAAATTTGACCCAAGACATTGATATTATTCTTAATCAACTTGAGTCGATTCATCCAAATTTTCAAAAAGAAAACGAAACTCTTTTGACTAAATTTAAAAATAATTCCCAACAACTATGGATCGATCTTAATACTATATTTAGCCTTGAAGAAAAAAACAAACTAAATAATATTGATGGAGTGGTTGTCGACTTGGTTGAAAATCGTTATTATCCCGAAAAATCGCTAGCATCTAATTTACTTGGTTTTGTTGCTCACAATTCACAAGGTCAAAACATTGGTTACGGCGGAATTGAAGCTTACTACAACAAACAACTACAAGGAAAAACTGGTTTTATTTGGTCACCTCAAGATGCTACCGGCAAAACTATATTAACCAAAAAAAGTTGGAACTCCAATTCGACTAATGGTCTAAATATATACAGCTCTATTAATCGTAGTATTCAATATCAAACAGAAAAAATACTTAATGAAGGAATTCAAAAATATCAAGCTGATTCGGGCATGATTACTATTATGGAAACTAGTACTGGTCGTGTTTTAGCCATGACCAGTGCTGTGTCAACATCATCGGCTACTGTTGATCCTTCAAAAAACCCAAATATTGCCAATCTTTTCGAACCAGGGTCTATTTTCAAACCACTGGTTGTCACTATGGCTCTAGACAGTCAATCTATTAAAAACGACTATATTTGTCCAAATTGCGATCGTCCGTTATCGATTGGGGCATTTACAATCAACAATTGGGACAACACTACTCATCCAAATTCCGATCTAAAAGAGATTATCAAAAACTCTGACAATATAGGCATGAGTAATATTATGTCAAATCTTGGTTTAAAAAAATTTTTAGATTATTATCAAAAACTTGGATTAAATAAAAAAACGGGGATAGATTTACAGGGAGAATCAAAACCTACTATAAAAACTAGTTGGCCAGAAATTGATATTGCTACTGCTTCTTTTGGTCAGGGGATCGTAGTTACTCAAATTAATATGTTACAAGCTTTTAACACTATTGCCAACGACGGTGTTTTAGTTTCTCCCAAAGTTGTCGATTATTTTAAAAATGATTTAGACCAAATCAGCTACCCAAAAACTCTTCAAAACACTCAAGTTTTTTCCCAAAAATCTATTGATGAAATCAAGTCAATTTTAAAATATGCTGTCAACAATAGTGTTGTTTCTAGTCTAAAACCAAAAGATATTGAAATCTGTGGCAAAAGTGGGACAGCCCAAGTTGCTGTAAAAGGTAATTACACTGACTCAGCCACTATTGGCTCATATATTGGGTTTGCTCCTTGTGATAAGCCAAAATTTACCATGATTGTCACCATAAACAATCCCAAATCATCAGCCTGGGGATCAAGCACTGCCGCCCCAATCTGGTTTGAGTTAGCTGCTAAAATTTACTTTTTGCTATAATTACGATACTAAATGATACAAAAAATTAAGAATTTGTTTATTCATCTCCCCAAAAGTATTTTTTACAATTACTACTATAAATTCCCTTCAAAAAAACTCACTTTAATTGGTATCACAGGAACCGACGGCAAAACAACCACCTCTATTTTACTTTATGAAACTCTAAAAAAGTCGGGGATTAATGCTGGAGTGATCACTACTATAGGGGCCAAATATGGCGACAAAGAAATTGATACCGGCCTTCATACTACCAGTCCTGACCCTTCAATAATTAACAAAATTTTTTGCCAAATGATTGAAGCCGGAGTTACTCATGTTGTCTGTGAAGTTACCGCTCACGCTCTAGATCAATACCGTTTTAATGGTTGTATTTTTAAAGTTGCGGCTATTACTAATTTTTCCCATGAGCACTTAGATTATTTTCATAATTCTGAAAACTATTTGGCCGCCAAATCGAAAATATTTAATCAATCTGAATTTTCTATTTTAAATCGAGACGATGATAGTTTTGATTATTTAAAAAAACATCTTAAAACAAAATATTCAACTTATGGCATTACTAAAAAATCTGACCTTCATGCAACTAACATCAAAATTTCTAAATCATTTTTAAAATTTAATGTTGGCCAACTTTCTTTTGCTACTAATAGCAACTACTATTATCAAATCTACAATATTTTAACTACATTAGCCATTACCAATGAATTAAAAATAGATCCTAAATTTTTAATTGATACTATAAAAGATTTTCCCAGTACAAAAGGCCGTCGGGAAGAAATCAAAAATACCTTTGGATTTAAATCTATTATTGATTTTGCTCACACCCCAAATGCCTTAAAAAATACTCTTTCTTCATTAAAACAAATTACCAAGGGCAAGCTTATCGTTATTTTTGGAGCTACTGGCGGCCGAGACAAAAGTAAACGTCCCGAAATGGGCAAAGTTGTCTCCCAAACAGCCGATGTTGCTTTTATTACCTCCGACGACACTCGAAATGAAAAAATTGAAGATATTAATCAACAAATAATCTCAGGAATTGATAAAAAATTTACTCAAATAGACCAGAGTCTTTCTTTAACCCATATAAAAAATCAAGTTAAAAATAATCGCGAATTTGTCTACTTTAATATCCCTAATCGCCAAGATGCTTTTAATTTAGCTGTAAAAATTGCTCAAACTGACGACACTATTATTGCTTGTGGTAAAGGACACGAAAATACCATTCTTCACGGGAACATCGAATATCCCTGGTCTGAAGCCGAAGCTTTTAGAACTGCCTTTAGAAATCGTCTACCTCAATAATATGCCCCAATACAATCTTAAAAATACCAATACTATTGAAGAAAATTATTCCCTAGGTTTGTTGCCCCAAAGAAATAATCCTGACTTTTGGTACCAAGATACTAGTTGTCGATCTAATTTGTCAAATTTTCAAATTAGTTCTGAAAACAGACGTATTTTGAATAAAACAGATGATTTTTGTTCAAAAGTAATTGATCTTAAAGATTTTATTTTTAGCCATCAAATTCAAAAAGAAATTTTTTCTTGGATTAAAGAACTCGGCTGGGATTTCCCAATTAGTTCTATAAAACTTATATTTACTAACCATATTTTTAATCGATTGTATATTTGGACAAACGACAAGGGTCAAACAGTTGCTTATTCTGTTTGTTATTTTTCAAAAAATATCAGCCATATTGCTTATGTTTTTTATAACCCACAATACTGTCATAGCAATTTACCAATTCGTTTAGTGCTTCAAACTATTATTGATAGTCATGAAAAAGGGCTAGGTTTTTGTTACTTGGGACGGTTTTCAAATGAGACCGGCTATTACAAACGCAACATGCCCGGGTTTGAGTATTTTTCTGACAATAACTGGATTAAATTTGAAAAAGAAAATATTTCTAAAACTTTATGAACTTTCTACTTTCTACTTTTTTACTTAATAACTAACATATGCGTATTCACATCTTAGGAATAGCCGGAACCATGACCGCCCCACTGGCGGTGAGTCTAAAGAAACAAGGACATCAGATATCTGGATCTGATCAAGATAAAATCTATCCTCCAATTAGCACTGTACTAAAAAAAGCCAAAATAAAAATTAATTTATACGACATCACTCCAGATATTGACCTCTGCATTATTGGCTCTTCATACAAGTCATTTGAAACAACTAAAAACGAATTTATAAAAATTAAAAAAATAAAAATACCATATCTTTCAGCCACTCAATACATTTCTCAAAATTTAGTTAAAAAAGAATCTATAGTTATTGCTGGTAGTTTTGGAAAAACCACTATCAGTAGTTTGGTTAGTTGGATTTTTCTTCAAGCCAAAAAAAAACCTTCATATATGTTTGGGGGAGAACCAAAAAACAAATACCCAGCTATTTCTTTTTCGACATCCGACTATTCCATTATTGAAGGGGATGAGTCTATCCACGGACTAGACAAACAAGCTAAATTTTTAAGTTATAAACCTAAATATGTAATACTAACCAGTGCCGACTGGGAGCACAAAGACTGCTACTCTTCAGCTTCCAAAAATTTTAATACTTTTAAAAAATTTATCCAAATGCTGCCTAGAGACGGTTTATTAGTCATCAACAGTCAAAGTGTTTCAGCTCAAAAACTCAATGATTTCTCCCAAGCCAAAGTTGTCACTTATAATTCACCCCAGTCGGATTATTTTATCGATAAAATAAATATTAAAAACAACTTTACTACTTTAATCATTAATACTCCCACAGGATTAATAAAAATCGACACTCAACTTATTGGCCAATTTAATTTTGAAAATATTTTAGCAGCAGTAGCTCTTTGTGATTCTTTAAAAATTAAAAAAAATTATATTCAAAAAGCTGTTTTTTCGTTTAGGGGAGTTAAAAGACGTCTAGAGTTAGTCGCCAATCATAAAAATATTCTATTTTTTGACGATTTTGCCCAGTCAACCACCAGAATTAAATCAACCATTTTAGCCCTAAAAAATCATTATCCAAACAAAAAAATAAAAGTTTTGTATTTAGCCCACGCCAGCTTTAATCAATACAAAAATAGTCTTCAGGGGTTAGACGATGCTTTCAAGCCTGCAGATGAAATTATTCTTGGACCACTTAAATACAATCCTAAAATTAACAAAAAAGATCGTACCACGGCCAGTGATTATAAATTAATTTTAAAGTCTAAATTAATTTATCTTCCACTCAAGAAACAAATTATCGAGTATTATAAACATAATCTTATGTCAAACGACATCTTAGTCTATATGAGTTCCGGGGGCTTTGATAATAATCGTATTTTTAAGTCTATAATTAATCTTTATAAAAGATAATCTTCAAACTTTATGAACTTTATACTATCCAACTTTTTACTTTATAACTTTCTCCTTTCTACTTTCTACTTTATAATTTTATTTCAAGAGAACAAATCAAAAATATTTTTTAAAAATAAAGCGAAACAAAAAATTTTTAATTTTTATAACTAAATTATGTCTCGTTATATAATCACCGGTGGTAAACAACTAAATGGCGAAGTATCAATT
>CAZRPX010000001.1:3809-10491 GCA_964602085.1 uncultured Gammaproteobacteria bacterium | reverse complement strand
TATGTCTCGTTATATAATCACCGGTGGTAAACAACTAAATGGCGAAGTATCAATTAGAGGCGCAAAAAATGCCAGTTTTAAGCAAATAATTGCCTCCTTACTTTCAGACGAAACAGTTCAACTAACCAATGTCCCCAATATTTCAGATATAAAAATTACCGAAAGTATAGCCAAAAGCCTAGGAAGTAATATTGAATATTGTGGTGAACATTGTATTGAGATTACCACCCCAAAAATTACCAATTCAGTTGTCCCCGTTGGCACCGGTGAAAAATCACGGGCTTCTTTTATGTTTGCCGCACCACTATTAGCCAGAACTGGTAAAGCAATTGTCCCTACTCCAGGGGGAGACAAGCTCGGAGCTAGGCCACTAGATCGTCTTTTCGATTGTTACCAAACCATGGGAATAAAAACAACCGTAACTGACTCAGAAATTACCTTTGAGGCTGATAAGATAAAAAATACGCATTATATTTTTAACAAACCAGCTCACACTGTCACCGAAACTGTTATTATGACGGCGGCCCTTACCCAAGGTGAAACAGTTTTTGAAAATGCCTCACAAGAACCCGAGATTGACGATTTAATTGTAATGCTCAACTCTATGGGGGCTCAGATTAGCCGCGACTCGGTTGACCCAAAAAAGATTATTATAAATGGAGTTAATCATCTCCATAGCACTCAACATCAAATAATTTGCGACCGAAACGAAATCGTCACCTTTGCTTGTGCTGCTCTTGCCACCAAAGGGTCGATAAACATTTTAAGAATTGACCCAAAAATAGTTGAAACATTTATAAATGTTATTGAAAAAATGGGAGCTAAAATAATTCCTGGTAAAGACGAAGTTACCATTTCATGGGTTAAAAATTTAAAAAATATTGATATTGAAACCGGGCCAGAACCAGAATTTATGACCGATTGGCAAGCAATTTTTTCTGTCTTACTCACTCAAACAGTTGGTTGTAGTACTATAATTGAAAAAGTTTATCCTTCTCGATTCCAACATATTGAAAACCTAAAAAAAATGGGAGTAAAAGCGACTTATTTTAACCCAATTGTCGATGATCCCAGCACTTACTACCAGTTTAACCCCGAAAGCGATCGTCAAGAATTTTTCCATGGTGTTAAAATTTATGGACCAACAAAATTAAAACCTTCAAATTTTGTTATTAACGATTTACGAGCTGGAGCCTCAACCACACTTGCAGCTCTCACTGCCGAAGGCGTTTCTACTATTGATGGGGTAGAATACATCGAAAGAGGCTATGAAAAACTAGCCGAAAGACTTCGATCTCTTGGCGCCAATATTGATTATATAAAAACATGATTCATTTGTATTTAGGTTTTCTACTATTTGCTTTTTTAATTACCAGTGTTTTAGTGGTTCCTTTTATTGACTTGTTGTACAAATTAAAATTTCAGCGACAACTTCAAAAAACTACTGACTTTCAAAACCAAAAAACCCCAATTTTTGATAAATTTCATAACATCAAAACCGGGACTCCAGTCGGTGGGGGATTATTAGTCATCCTTTCCGTTTGTATACTTTTTATTATCCTTTTTCCTGTTTTAAAATTTAGCAAAATATTTATTTCATCAAACTATCAAATTAATAATGAAATTTTTGTTTTATTTTTTACTTTTATAAGTTTTGGAGTACTTGGGCTTTACGACGATATTTATAAATTTTTTGGATTTAAACGAACAGGTTTTTTTGGCCTAAGGATGATTCATAAATTTTTATTACAAATATTTTTGGCCACAATTATTTCACTTTTAATTTACCTTAAACTTGGAATCGATTTTATTTACATTCCTTTTCTTGGAGCAATACATTTGGGTTGGTTTTTTATCCCCATCTCAGTTTTAATTATTACTGGCTTTGCTAATTTCTTTAATATCACCGACGGGTTAGACGGCCTGTCTTGTGGCCTTCTTATGATTGCTCTTTTTGCTTTTTGGTTTTTATCTAACAGTTCACTTGATACCCCAATTTCTATTTTTTTAGCACTTTGGATTGGAGCCTTAATTGCTTTTTTGTATTTCAATGTTTATCCCGCCAGAATCTGGCTAGGGGATGTTGGTGCGTTGTCTTTTGGAGCAACATTTGCCGTTATAGCCTTACTTTTAGGAAAAGTTGTTCCATTGATAATTGTTGGTTCTCCTTTTATCCTTGAAGGTATGAGTAGTGCACTTCAAATTTTTAGTAAAAAGTATTTCAAGAAAAAAATATTTCCCGCGGCTCCTTTTCACCTAACGCTTCAAAGTATTGGCTGGGAAGAACCAAAAATCGTCACCAGAGCTTGGCTAGCCGGAATTATATTAGCAATTTTTGGATTATGGTTGGGCCTCAACTAAAAAAACTTAAACAAGAAATTGATCATTATTTAGGTATACCTTATATGATTAATACCCTTAGTGAGGGTAAAGTAGTCAACGAAAAATTTTTAGGTGCCAAAGGCAATTGGCAACAAATATTTTCTGAAACCGAAAAGATTGCCAAATTAGAAAAAATTGACTTAAAAAGTCTTACTCCGTCTCAACTTTATAATTTTCAAAAAAAACACCATTTAGGAATTGATTGTAGCGGTTTAGCCTCTAATCTATTAATTTTTTATGGAAACTTAATTAATAAAAAACTTAAAATAGACATTCGTAAAACATCAGCCGATATGCTCACTTCATCACCATTATCTAAAAAAATTGACGACTTAAACAGTATTCAAACTGGAGATATTATTCGCCAAAAAAATGGCCATCATGTCCTTTTTATTATTAAAAAGAAAGGCAATATTGTCTATTACGTTGATAGTAGTCGTAAAAACCGAAAAGTTAGTCTAGGTAATTTTGACTTAACCGATCCTTCGTTTGATAATCAGGGGATATATCGGTTATTTTTCTTCAATTAATTCTCTAAATTCCAAAGGATCAATCGACAAGATCTCAACTTCAGTGCCACATTCATCACATTCTAAAATATCACCCGCAATCATGCCTTCAATCGGTTTTATTTCAGCTTTGCAGTCAGGACATAAAATTTTATTTATTTCTGTCATATTTAGTATAAAAAATATATAATCAAACTATTGAAATCAATTATATGACAAATACTCCGTTAATTAAATTAGACAATTTGTATTTAAAAAGAGAAGACAAAAACATTACTGGATCAACCAAAGACCGAGTCGTTCCTCTCCAAATTGAAAAACTTAAAAAAAATGGGTTTTCTCGAGCGGTTATTTCTAGTACCGGCAACGCCGCCATCTCCGCTGCTTATTTTTGTCAACAAAAACAGGTTGAACTAACAATATTTTTATCTCCAAATGTTTCACCTCAAAAATTAGCAGTTTTAAAACAATTTCCTTCAGAAATAATTTTATCGCTAAAACCCATTAGCAGTGCCATCAAATACGCCAAGACAAACAATGCTTATTTACTCAGGCAATCAACCGATCCAGTCTCTCTTGTTGGTTATCAACAAATTTCAGAAGAGATTCTAAATCAATTATCCCATGTAACCAGTATTTTTGTCCCTATTGGTAGCGGGACAACTCTCTTGGGCATTTCCCAAAAAATACCGGCCAATATCCCTATTTTTGGAGTTCAATCAGCGGCCAACTGTCCAATTAGTAGTCTTTTTGATCAAGATTATCAAAAAGAAAATCGACTAATCACCGATGCTCTTTCGGTCAAGTATTTACCTCAAAAAAAACAAATAATTGAAACTATCAAAAACAGTCAAGGTTTTGCTTTTACCATCCAAAACGAAGCCATAGTTTTAGCTAACCATTTTTTAGAATCAAAGAATATTGTCACCTCTTTAGAAGGGGCTCTCTGTTTGGCTGGATATCAAAAAGCAGTTAAAAATAATTATTCAGTCGGTAAATATCCAGTTATTTTATTGACCGGAGCCAAAAGATAATATGGATATTTTTCAACTCATCAACCAATCAAAATATGTTTTTTATTTTTTAGTTGTCGACAACTCCCTGGATATTATTATTCCTCAATTAAAAAATTTTCATTCAATTTATGCCTATGACAGTGCCCGGTTTGACATTTTAAAACACTATAATTTACCTTATTTTTGTCTAGAAGATAATGGTGTGAAATTAAATCTAGCCAATAGTGGCAAGCTTTTATCTCACCCAAAAACTATTGAATATATAAATAAAACTTCAGTTGATAGACAAGTTGTCATTGTCCCTTTTAAGCCTTCAGCTAAAATTGATTTTTTATGTCGTCAAAATAGTTGGATTTGTGCCTCAAATAAACACCAACTAAATCGAATTCTAGAAGATAAAATAAATTTTTTGCATCTTTGCCAAAAAAATAATCTACCTCAGATTCCATCGACCACCGACTATTTTAATCAAGATAATTTCTTAAAGTATCAAAAAAAATATCAGTCTTTGTTAGTAGTCCAATCACCTTTTGGTTGGGCTGGGAAAAGTACCTTTTCTGCTGACAACTGGACCGATATAAAAAATAAAATTCCAATTGATTCTATGGTTAAATTTTCTCCTTTTATTTACGGCTATTCGCTTTTAAATAATTGTTGCCTAACATCAAAAGGCCTAATTCAAAGTCCACCCGCCCTACAATACACTGGAGTTAAACCTTTTACTAATAATCCTTTTACTACTATCGGTCGTCAATGGCCATCATTAGCTCCCAAAAATATTCAAAATGAAGTTAAAAAAATAACTCAAGATTTTTCTGAAGTCTTAAACCAAATGGGTTATAAAGGTTTTTTTGGCCTTGATTTTATGGTCAGCAAAAACAAAGTTTATCTTTTAGAATGTAACCCTCGACTAACCGCCTCCTTTGCTTTTTATCATGAGATAGAAACAAATCTCAAAATTACTTCGTTATTTTTATTACATCTTCTTCAGTTTTTAGATCTTGATTATTCTTTTAATTTAGATCAAGAACAAAAAAGATTTTCCAATCAAAAAATAATTGGTTCTGAAATTACCGCTAAAAGTCTTTTGGGAAAAACTATCAAAAAATATCACGACTTTTCGATTTTTAGTCAAACAAGCGAGCCAATTAGTTTTTCTCCTGAAATTATTAAAATCCTGAATGACCAAAAGTAAATCTCCCTTATTTAAATTAATTTTTATTTTAATTTTTATTGGGTTAACCTTTATTTCCATTTCTTCTCTTACTGAAGCTAATAACACTATTGGGGATAAATATTTTTATCTAAAAAAACAAATTTTTTGGGTTTTAGTTAGTCTAATATCTTATTACATTTCTTCCAAGATTAGCTTAAATTTAGTCAAAAGATTCGCCTTTTTATTGTATACATTTTCGATTATTTGTTTAGTCTTAGTCTTGATTCCTGGACTAAGCAATGAAGCCCTTGGTGCTTCTAGGTGGCTAAACTTAGGTCCCCTTAGTTTTCAACCAAGTGAACTTTTAAAATTTACCTCAGTCATCTATTTTGCTTCTTTATTTTCTGTTGAATCAAAACGTAATTTTACCAATCTAATAATTTATTTAGTTGTCCCTTTTATTTTGATAATACTCGAACCAAATTTGAGCACTGCCATATTAGTATCGGCAATTGTTATCTCTATGTTTTATCTTTCTGGCGGTAAGATCATGCCTCTTTTTTTACTATGTATCGCCCTTATCGTTTTAAGTTTGGGACTTATTTATAGTTCACCATACCGCAAGGCCAGATTAAACACTCTTTTAAATCCGACTCAAACTACCCAATCAACTTCTTATCATAGTAACCAAATTATTTTATCTTTGTCATCGGGGGGTATTTTTGGAAAAGGCTTTGCAAATTCAGATCAAAAATATCGATTTTTACCCAAAATATCCACGGATTCAATCTTGGCCATAATAGGGGAAGAGACCGGTTTTGTCGGAGTCTCTCTCATCTTGATTATATACATGGTTTTGATTACCTATCTAATTAAACTCGCCTCATCAATTGAAAACGATAATTTTTTAGCTCTAATTGTTTCGGGGACGACTTGTTGGATTACTTATCAAAGTTTAATAAACATTTCTGCCATTGCTAATATAATTCCGCTCACCGGCGTTCCTCTGCCTTTTATCTCTTATGGAGGATCATCTCTTTTTACTTTGATGACCTCTATCGGATTGGTACGTAATATCGAAAAAAAACACCCAATATTGATATACTCTAGTGATGACCCAAACAATAAGAAAAATCATTATCACCGGAACCCATCTAACCCCCGCCATCGAGCTAATCAGACAGCTAAAATCAGACTCAAAAAATAACTGGAAAATTTATTACGTTGGCCGAGAATCCAATTCAAACGATATTCAACAATCTGCCATTGAATCCAAAATTATCCCTTCACTGGGTGTCGAGTTTCATTCAATTCCTTGTGGTAAATATGACCGTCGATATCTCCCCAACACCATTTTAGGCACCCCAAAAACTATTATTGGTATCTTTAAGTCGTTTTTTTTAGTTAAAAAAATTAAGCCTGATATTGTCGTTTCTTTTGGTGGCTATGTCTCTGTCCCGGTTATTATTAGCAGTTGGTTATTAAAAATCAAATCGATTACCCACGAACAAACTCTTACCAACAGTTTAACTACCAAAATAAATAGTCTTTTTGTCAACAAAGTCGCTCTTTCTTTTGAAAACCAAAAACAAATTAACCAACTCCCCAAAAATAAAGTT
>CAZRPX010000001.1:0-3709 GCA_964602085.1 uncultured Gammaproteobacteria bacterium | reverse complement strand
TGGCTAATAAATACAAAAATTATTATGTTTCCGATTATTTTACCACCCAAGATTTTGCCTGGATTATCCAACATTCAGATATTTTTATTAGTCGTTCTGGGGCTAATACTACCCAAGAAATTATTGCTTTTAATAAAAAATCAGTTTTGATCCCTTTACCCAAAAGCCAGCAAAGTGAACAACTATTAAACGCTCTCTTTGTCAAAAAAGAGTTACCTCAACAAACAGTTATTATTGATCAAAATAACTTAACTTCTAAATCTTTATTAGAATCACTAGATTTATTAAAAAATGTTAAAAAACTTTCAAACTCAAAAGATTATCAACCAAATCAAAAACTTTTTTCCCTAATCAATGAAATTATTTAAAATAGTAACACTATTATTGCTCTTATCAATCTTATTTTTTTCTGTTTACCACTACTCGACCAATAAAAAAACGACTCAAAACCCTGTTTCTATTCAAAATAATTTTTATAAAAATCTAGATTTAGCCATAAATACAGCCAAAATAACCATCTCAAACCGTTTGGTTAGAGATTTTAACAATGAAGTTGAATTTTATTTTGTGTACAACGAAAATCCAATCAAAGTGCTGTTGTCGACTCAAAAAGATCCTTTTTGGCAAGTCGCCACTTTACA
This sequence comes from uncultured Gammaproteobacteria bacterium, assembly GCA_964602085.1. GTDB lineage: Bacteria > Patescibacteriota > Microgenomatia > UBA12405 > UBA12405 > WARW01. Next base: position 3,068 of record CAZRPX010000001.1, on the reverse strand, counting down.
ACAAGTCGTGAAAACCGTTAAAATGAATCAAGGAAAACTTAAATTAGTTGATTTAAGTTCAAAACATCCATATGTCACATTCAAAAATAATTAGCGGAATTGATATCGGTACTTCAAAAATTACTACCATTATTGGCCAATATACTGAAAGTGGAGAAAAGTTTAATATTATCGCTGTTTCTTCTATCTCGGCACTTGGATTTCGTAAAGGCCAAATAGTAAATATCGAACAAGCTTCACAAACTATTGTTTCTAGTATAGAATCTGCCGAAAGAATGGCTGGGTTTCAAATAAATTCGGCCTCAGTTAGTCTTTCTGCCCCTCATATTGAGTCAATAAACTCTCATGGAGTCGTGGCTATCAGCAACCCCAACGCCGAAATTGACAAAAACGACATTGATCGAGTAATTGAAGCCGCCAAAGCAATTGCAGTTCCCTCCGGCAAAGAAATAATTCATATTGTTCCCATCAGATATACTGTCGATGGCCAGGAAGGAGTTGTCGACCCCATTGGAATGAATGGTGTTCGTCTTGAAGTTGAAGCCCATATTATTTTAGCTTCCAGCCCTTCTCTAAAAAACCTAAAAAAATGTTTAGAAGAAATCGGAATAAAAATCGACCAATTAGTTTATTCTGGCCTGGCAACCGCCAAATCAGCTCTAACCGAAACTGAAAAAGAATTAGGTGTTGCTTTAGTTGATATTGGAGGAAGTATTACCACTATCACCATTTTTAATGAAGGGGCCCCGGTATTTTCTTCGGTCATTCCTATTGGAGCTGGAAATGTCACCAACGATTTGGCTATTGGTTTGCGATTTTCCCTAGAAGATGCTGAAAAAATAAAATTAAAATTAAACAAAATATCCGACCAAAAAAAATATGAAGACGAAGTCGAGTTGTCTAGTTTTGATATCAAATCAGATGACAATCGAAAAATTTCTCTCCAAACTTCAATTAATGGCATTATTAAGCCCAGACTCGAGGAAATTTTTCATTTAATTTACCAAAAAATTGAAGAAAGTGGCTTTCATCAAACTATTCCCGCCGGAATAGTTCTCACAGGTGGCGGAGCTCAAACAATTAATACTAAAGAAGTTTGCGAAAAAATTATTCCCCTCCAACTAAGAATTGCTTCACCTCCAAAAGTCGGCGGAATAATTGACGATATCATTAACCCTGGATTTAGTAGTTCTATCGGTCTATTAATGTTTGCTAATGATAATAAAATAAGTAGTCTTTCTTCATCCAAAAAAAGTAACTATTCTGTAAAAGATTCTTTTGCTAAAATTAAAAAAGTTATTTCCTCGTTTCTTCCCTAAAATATGGCACTAATAAAGACTCTTGCTGGGCAATTTGCCAAAATTAAAGTCATCGGTGTTGGTGGGGGAGGTAACAACGCCATCAATTCTATGATAAGCCAAGATAGTATTAATGGTGTTGATTTTGTCTCGGTGAATACTGACTCTCAAGCCCTGTTAAATTCGTTGGCTACCATCAAAATTCAAATTGGAGAAAAACTAACTAAAGGTCTTGGCGCTGGTGGTAATCCACAAATGGGACAAAAAGCCGCCGAAGAATCACGAGAACGGATTAAAGAAGTTTTAGTCGGCACCGACATGGTATTTATCACTGGTGGTATGGGGGGAGGAACTTGTACTGGAGCCGCTCCAATTATTGCTCAAATTGCCAAAAAAGAACTCGGTATTTTGACTATTGCAGTCGTTACCAAACCATTTCTCTTTGAAGGCACTAGGCGAATGACCAATGCAGAAGAGGGAATTTCTCAGCTTAGAAACAATGTTGATACTTTAATTGTAATTCCTAACCAAAAAGTTATGGAAGTTGTTACCGACAAATCTACTCTACTCGAGGCTTTTAAAATCGCTGACTCAGTTTTAAACAAAGGGACCAAAGCTATTGCTGATTTAATTACCGTCCCTGGTCTCATAAATCTTGATTTTGCTGACATTAAATCTGTTATGAGCAATGCTGGATCTGCCCTAATGGGAGTTGGCGAGGCCGAAGGTGACAATCGAGCCCAAAAAGCTATTGAAGCGGCAATTGACTCTCCATTGGTTGAGGCCACAATTGAAGGAGCTAGGGGAGTACTTATAAATGTTACCGGTGGGTCAGATTTAACCATGTCGGAGATTGAAGAAGCTGCCAAAAATATCACCGAACGAGCCGCTCCAGATGCTAATATTATTTTTGGAGCCACCATCGACAACGAACTAAAAGGAAAAATAAAAATTTCGGTAATTGCCACTGGATTTGACAATACCAAAACTCATTTTTATCAAAGTTTAAAAAAACCAATTATTGAAAGTGTTCCTGTTAGTCAACCATCAACTTCTGAAGTTGATAATTCTCCAAAAGAAATTTCAAACCAAGAAATCAAAAAGTTTTTGGGTGACAAAGACATTCCTGCCGGTATTGATATCGTCGACGAATTTGATATCCCCGCCTTTTTGCGTAAAAAAAATTAAAAGATAAGACTTAATAATTTCGCCCCTCTGTTTTTTTTATTTAAGATAGCTTAAAATATACTATGGCTAAATTTAAAGATATTCCCCAAAATATCAGTTTTACTGAACAAGAAGAAGGAACTATAAAATTTTGGAAAGACCAAAAAATTTTTGAAAAATCAATTGAATCTCGACCAGAAGGGGATATATATAGTTTTTATGACGGGCCTCCATTTATTACCGGAATGCCCCATCACGGTCATTTGCTCTCAAGTATCGCCAAAGATGTCATCCCTCGTTACTGGACAATGAAAGGCAAACGAGTTCGTCGAGTTTGGGGTTGGGACTGTCATGGTCTTCCAGCTGAAAACAAAGTTGAAGAACAATTAGGTCTAAAGAGTAAAAAAGATATTGAATCTATTGGAATCAAAAAATATATCGACACTTGCTATTCTTATGTTCAAAATGTTTCCCAAGAATGGCCCTGGTACATCGACCATGTTGGCCGATGGGTTGACTTAGACCATGCCTACAAAACCATGGACTTAAATTATATGGAAAGTGTTATGTGGGTATTTTCTGAGATTTATAAAAAAGATTTAA